>USGH01000133.1 GCA_900554225.1 uncultured Eubacteriales bacterium
GGACAGCACCAAATTGGTGAGCAATCGGACTTGCACAAACTATATCCATCCCCACCCCCATATAAAAGTTTTGCGGAGCTTTTTCAAAAGCGACCGTCTCCCCCGTCCCACCCCCGATGGAAGAATCAAAGTTGACAAGCGAGCAGGAATTTGTTATAATATGAGAAAGAAGGATATATGCGAAAGGAGCGTGCCCTATGCTGCGGGTCTATCGGAAACGGGACGATCTGCCCATGCTGACCCTGCCGCTGGTCGTCCTGCTGTTTGTCGTGATCACGGGCTGTACCATGGCTGCCGCTTCCGTGATGCGTGATGGATGGCTGGCGAACCATGCGATCCCCGGATTTCTGGCTGCGCTGCCGCTTTTCTGTCTTGCCATCGCCGCCTATGGGATTCTCATCGTGCTTTGGCGGCAGGCTGCGTCCATGGCGGTGTCCGTCACCTCTGTGCTCGCGGCGGGATTTGCGGCGGGATGGTTTCTGGCGACGGTGCTGTGCCTGTCCGTGTTTGCCTGTGCCTATGTGTATGCGTCCGCGTTTCTGCTGCGCCAGTCCCGGTACCGCCGGATCGTTCATCTGACCACTGCCGCCGCGGTGTGCCTGTTTGCCGCCGGACTGCTCTTTGCCGGATTTGTCTGGCACGACGTTCCCATAACGGAGCTGCCCATGCAGATCTATACCGGTATCGCAGAAATTTTCGCCGACAGTACCTATCTGTCCATGACGACGGAATCCGCCCTGTCTGCGGCACGCTCCGTCACCATTGCACTGCCCGCTCTGTGGCTGGTCATTGCCGAGGCAAACGCCTGGCTCTGCGACTGGATCTGCCGCCGCCTCTTCCATCTCATGGACTGCGAGCGGTATTTTCTCCCGGCAGAGGACGAGGGCATCACCACACCCCGCTATTTCGGCGTACTGGTTCTGCTCCTCTCCTTCCTGCTCCTCACCACATCATACCGCCAGAATCCGCGCATCTATGCGGTGCTGACCAACTGCGTCCTTACGATATTTCCGGCCGCCACCTATGTCGGTCTGCATGAAGCCGCGCTCCGGATCCGCGACCGCCTGACGGAGGCTTACCTCATCGGCAGGGGACACCGCACCCGGACGGTCGTCGTCATCGCGCTCCTGCTGCTCTGGAGTACGGCACTTCTCGGCGGCAGTACCCTGTGCTTCCTCTTTGCCATCTATGGCGCGTGGCAGGTATTGAAGCATAAAAAAGCATCCCCGTCGGAAAAAACGCAGTGACTGCCGAAGAATACGTCCACGCGGAACGATCAATAATAAATGTAGGAAAGCGCAAAACCGGAGATTACCTTCCTTTCCAAAAGGAGTCCACTTATGATAGCAACAGATAAATCCCACACCAGACGACACATCGTCGAGTGGACCTGTACGGGGGTGCTCATCGCGGCATCCGGTGCAATCGCGGGGCAAAACCTCACGGGCATTGTCACAGGCTGCGTTCTCGGCGCGCTGTACGTCGTTGTGATCTGGCTCGCACATCGGCTCTTGAACCGGCGGCGCGGACCAAAAAACGAAAATCTGTCCCCGGTGATGGGACGAATCATGTTCGACGCGGTGGTCAAGCTCCCGACCCCGGTGTTCATCTGCGACGAGGATGAGCGGATCCTGTGGTACAACACGGCGACGGAGGCACTGTATTCGTCGAAAAACAAGCTGTACGGCGAATCCGTGAAGGAGCTGTTCGGCGTGGGACTTGCCGAGATCCGCAATCCGGAAAACGGCGACAGCGTGATGCTGACGTGCGAGGGCAGACATTTTCTGGCGCGCTATACGGCGATCAAGACGGACGACAACGATTTCTGCCTGATCATGACGGACGAGATCACGGAGGAGGAGCATCTGCGCAAGCGGCTGGTCGATGAGGAGCTGGCGGCGGCGTACATCTACGTGGACAATTTCGCCGAAATGATGCAGTACGACAGCGAAAACTACCGGATCGCTGCGGCAAAGATCGACGAGGTGCTGCGCGACTGGGCGGAGGAATGCGGCGGGATCCTGAAGGAATACGAGCGGGACAAGTACCTCTTCCTCATGGAGAAGCGGGTGCTTGCCCATTGCGTGGCGCGGAAATTCGACGTGCTGGACCGGGTCCGCGCGGTGCGTGCCGGGGATTTTGAGCTGCCGATGACGATCTCGATGGGCGTATCGAACGTGTCCGGCTCTCTGGCGGATCGCGAAAAGGCGGCGCACACGGCACTGGATATGGCGCTGCAGCGCGGCGGAGACCAGGCGGTTGTCAAGGGCGACGCGTCGATCGACTTCTACGGCGGGATCACAAAAACGGTGCAGAAGCGGACGAACGTGCGCTCCCGCGTGGTGTCGGGCGAGCTGGTATCGGCGATGAAGAAAGCGTCGAACGTGCTGGTCATGGGTCACCGGAACGCGGATTTCGACTCGATCGGCTCCTGTGTGGGGCTGACGCGGCTGGCGATGTACTGCGGTGCGCGGGTGAACATGATCGTGAACCGGAGCGACCGGAATCTGACGGGTATGCTTGAGCTGCTCGGCACGGAGGAGGATTTCCTCGGTGTGCTGATCGATGAGGCGGCTGCGTTCGATCTGGTGGAGACAGGAACGCTCGTGGTGGTCGGGGACGTCAACAACGTGTCGATCATGGAGTCTCCGGAGCTGGCGCGTCGGGCGGGAACGCTTGCCATCATTGACCATCACCGGAAGGTAGCCGAATTTGACCGTCCGGTAGCGATTGAGTATATTGAGCCGTCCGCGTCCTCGGCAAGTGAGCTGGTGGCGGAGATGCTGGAGCAGGTGCTGCCGAAGGATGAACTGCCGTCCCAGGAAGCGACGCTGCTCTTGTCGGGGATTATCCTGGACACGCAGCAATTCACACGATCGACGGGTACCCGGACGTTCAGCGCGGCGATGTTTTTGCGGGACTGCGGCGCGATGCCGGAAGTGGTGATGGCGATGAATCGGACGAGCATGGACGACTACCAGCGCGAGGGCAGATTCCGTCAGAACATCCTCCTCTACCGTGGGCAATGTGCGATTGCGTGTGCGCAGACGGACAATGCGGCGGAGGCGGGACCGGCGGATCGCATTATAGCGGCAAAGGCGGCAAACAATCTCCTGTCGGTGGAGGGCATCGAAGCCTCGTTCGCGCTGATGAAGATCGGCGACGTGATCCACATATCCGCCCGGTCGAGCGGCAGTTTGAACGTGCAGCTGATTTTGGAGAAAATCGGCGGCGGCGGTCACTACGATGCGGCAGGCGCACAGCTTTCCGGTATCACGATGCGCGAAGCCGTGGAGCAGTTGAAGGCGGCGATCGACACGCAGCTATAAGGGGAAGAAAACTGCGTTTGGCTTATTATAAGGTATCGGCGTTATTCTTGGAACTTTTTTCTGGCTTCACCAATGCGGAATACCACGTCATACGTGTAGATTTTATCTGCTCCTCGCGGAGGCGTATAAGGAAGCTGCGTTTGGCTTTGGGACTTTCTTTCTTGCTTCACCAATGGGGAATACCGTATCGCTATTGTAGATTTTATTTATTCCTCGCGGGGGCGGTTGGAAAGAGACAGGGGATTTCGATCCCCTATCCCTCTCCAACACCTCTCCTGACCCCTTTGGGGATCCGCTGCGGCGGGGCATTTTGGCTGCCGCGGTGGACAGGGATTCAGGATTCCTGTATCCGGTGCGGTCGCTATTCCCCAGCTCCGGATTTTGTGCAGCTGTCTGTGTTCGGCTCTGTATCGTTCGCGTTTCAGTCGGGTTGTCCGGCTTATGTCGTTCGTTTTTCATTGGTGGGGGAGGGGCTGTATGTTCCTGCGGCTGCGTTTGGGCAGCGTTGGACTTTTGTTTTTTTCAGCCCTCCTCGCTCCCCACTATTCCGTGACCGATTCGATTTCGCCGTGGCCTGTTGCGGTCTGGTCGTTGTAGATGTTGTCGAAGCGGATTTCGCGGATGTAGTCGGCGATGGCGGAGAGGGGGAGGCGTTCGCCGTTGATTTCGATGTTTTGCAGGGTCAGCTCCCGTATGGTGCAGGTGATCTGCGGGTCGAAGATCTCACATTCGTCCGGGGTACCGCGGTCGATGCGCACGGATTTCGGACCGATTGCCAGAAGATACGACTGCGGGTACCGGTTCCGGTGGAGGGTCAGGCGGATGTCCGACAGGCTGAGATGACCGATGTTCGCGCCGATCTCAAACGCGGCGATGGTCCCTGTCACGGGATCGCTGCTTTCGTAATCGGGCAGGCGGTCGATCGGGGCGGCAAGATCCACGTCAATATCGCGGAAATAGAGCCAGTCGCCGCTGCCGGGGGTGCCGGATTCCGGTTCCTCCCGATGCACATAGTAGCGCGGGGTCTGAAAATAGAGCTTGTAGGTCCGCACGCCGCGCACGTTTTCGATCACGGCATTGGTCAGCGCACAGTCCACGGTGCCGCCGTCGTCGTAGCGGTAGATACCCGGCTCGATGCGCATTGCCTTATACGGGCTTTGGGGGGACTGGCGGAGGTTTTCGCACCACACGCTGTCCATCGGGCCGAAATTCACGGAGGAATCCTGCCAGTCGTAGAGATTCAGCGCGACCAGATCGTCCCCGACCGTGCCGCGGATGTCCCGGATGCAGAGGTTGCGGCAGTTTCCGCCGATATGCAGACCGTCCGCAAAGCAGTCCTCAAACGAGATGGCGCAGAATGCCGCGTCCACGATGTCCCCGCACTGTACGGCAAACGCGGCGCAATGCACGAACGTGGTGCCGGAAATGTACAGCCGGTCGGTGTGGTTGAAGAACAGCATTGTCGATACGCCGTGAAAATGGGCGGCATAGTCTGTCGGATCGAGCATCCCGGAGCTGCCGTAGCCCGCGCGGGACAGATGGGGATCGACGAAGCGGCCGCCCGTCAGATAGATGTCGTGATCGCGGGGGATCTCCTGCGCGTCCTCCGGGATGTGGGTGCCGTCCACGATGTGCGCATTGCGAAACAGCACCGTCTCGGCGGGATACGTCAGGGCAAGCGTGGCATCCGGCGCACACTCCAGATAGCGGCACGAGGGGATGACCACGGTCCGATGAAAGAAATACGGCTCCGCAGAAGCGGGGATAAGGATGTGGTCGTGTTCCTGCAAAGCCGCCTCCAGCGCATCCGACCAGGAGGATACGGTGCGTGCGCCATGGGAAACCGGGACGCAGAGAGCCGCGTACTCCAGAAGGGAAACCGCCGCCGGAAATGCCGCAGCCGATCCCAGCAGCGACCGTTCCACAAACAAAGCCCGCCGCCGAATATCAAATTCCGTCATATGTATACCTTAAATATATGTGTATGTAATATCGCCATGCGCCAAAAGGTGCCAGGGGATCGGACAGGGGTTTACGGCAGCGGCAGTCCTGCAAAAGAAATAGCAAAACCCAACGTAACCGCAAAACGAGCAGCCCCCGAATGCCCAAAGCCAAACCTAACGTAGTCGCAGGAATGAACAGTCCACCCACCACCAATGAAAAACGAAAGCCCGCAGCCCAATAAAACCGACTGAAACGCAAGCGGTCTCAGCCCGAACACAGATAGCCAAACCAGATTCGTACCTGGCGATAAACGATCTGCACCGGATATAAGCTATCCATATCCCTGTCCACCGCGGCAGCAGATATGCCCCGCCGCAGCGGATCCCCCAAAGGGGTCAGGAGAGGTGTTGGAGAGGGATAGGGGATTCGAAATCCCCTGTCTCTTTCCAACCGCCCCCGCGAGGAGCCGATAAAATCTACAAGAGCGTTGAGGTATTCTTCATTGGTGAAGCCAAAACAACCCCATAAAGCCAAACGCAGCTTCCTTATATCGCCCCCGCGAGGAGCAGATAAAATCTACAAGAGCGTTGAGGTATTCTCCCTTGGTGAAGCCAAAACAAACGACCAAAGAACAACGCAGCTTCCTTATAAATAGCAAAGGATATAAGCCAAACGCAACTTGATAAGCCAAACGCAGTTTGATAAGCCGTCTGCAAGTCCAACCAGGGACGCCGGGACAAAGCCCCGGAAAGAGAGACCGAGGGAGTATCCCTCACTCCTCCACGAAAGTCACGCCAGCCTCCTCCGACATCGCGGAGATGCGCGCAAGGCTCTCGACCCGTACACCCATATCGCGGATCAGCGTACCGCCGTCCTGATATGCCTTTTCAATAACAATTCCCGCTCCGGCTACCTGCGCGCCTGCGGATTCGATCAGGGAGAGCAGAGCCTTGAGCGCACTGCCCTTGGCAAGGAAGTCGTCGATGATCAGAACCCGGTCGTCGGGCGTAAGGAACTGGCGGGAAACATAGATGGTATAGGTGCGCTCGTGTGTATAAGAATACACTTCTGCTGTATAAATATCGCCGTAGATGTTGTTGGTCGGCGTTTTTTTGGCAAACAGTACGGGTACGCCGAAGTGCATGGCGGTCAGACAGGCGATGCCGATCCCGGACGCTTCGATGGTGAGTATCTTGGTGATCCCCGCGTCCTTGTAGAGACGGTAGAATTCCTCGCCGAGAGCAGAGATAAACGGCACGTCGATCTGGTGGTTGAGGAAGCAGTCTACCTTCAGCACGTTCCCGGCACCGATATGGCCGTCGCGGCGGATACGATCTTCTAAGAGCTTCATAGGCACTCCTTTATACAGGCGCAAATTGGCGCAACTCGATTCCCGCCCGCAAAATCCGCCGTCCGAAAAAAGAAAGCGACGTGCAACGCGGTGTCCGTGGGTGGAGGTCAGCGATGCCCGCCTGGGGGATTTTACAAATTCATGACGAGAAAAATACTACGTACATTATAGCACGATTCGACAGCGTTTTGCAAGGGATTTCGGCACAAAATTATACCACCGCGCGCGATAAAGTTTTGTTGGAAATGTCATTGGAGGGGGCTTTGACTTGCAGTCTGCCTACCGAACAAGTTCGGCTTATTGAGCGCGGCAGGTACGATGATGCCAAGGCATCCAGTACCGAGCCGCGCGGCTTGGCTGTACTTACGGTACGGCTTTTTTGACTTGCAGTCTGCTTATTTCCTTTGCTTTATTATAAGGAATCTACGTTATTCTTGAATTGTTTATCTTGGCTTTCTCAATGAGGAATACCGCATCGCACTTGTAGATTTTATTGTTGCCTTGCGGCGCACCAAAGGACGAGGAAGAAGGACTCTGCGGAGCCCTCCTTCCCCATC
>USGH01000134.1 GCA_900554225.1 uncultured Eubacteriales bacterium
TTACCGAAGCCGCGAAATTGACCAGTGAGATTGAGACATTACAGGATTCATATGATAAAGCTTTTCTACAATTAGAAAGAACGATTGAAAAATACTATCTTGATAATAAAGATAATAAAGACTTTGTAACAAGCGACAAAGAGATTAAAGATTTATACACTGCAGGTTTACTGGAAAAATATTATACAACGTATTCTTTTTTGGACATTGTTATTAACAAGAGTAAGGTTGACTCCAAAATGTATATAGAGTATAAGGATACTGGAGTTTTCCTTGTTAGCGATATTACTGTATTACAGAGTATAGAAGATATGTGCACTTCTCTTGATGACAAATATCAGCAAATCCAAAAAGCGAAATATAAACTATCTCTGATTTCAGATGGAACAGTAGATGACGTATATGACTACGCAATAACTCGTGAGGTTGAGCAAGCCAAGAAAGCCTACGACAATGCCAATACCGAATTGACTGAAGTCACCGCCGATTACGAAAAGGCGAAGACGGAGTATGAATCGCTCCAGAAGCAGATGAACAGCACCGGGACCATCTCGGACAACAAGGTGCTGCTGGAGACCTTTACACGCGACCTCCAGTCCTATACCGACAAAAAGGACGCGGCGGACGAAATCCTCAAAGACATCGAGGAGGATCTTCAAGCCGCGCAGACTGAGAACAACAAGAAGCCGGCGGAGGTCGAGGACGAGATCACCAAATTGCAGAACGACATTACCACGCTCGAAAAGCAGATGAAGATCGACTCCGCCACCGAAAGCAAGAATGATGTGGAGAGTAAGTACACCCGCGAGGATCAGGTCAAGCAGATTGCGGATCTGAAAGAGAAAATCGAGAAGATCAAGGCAGCCCCCGAGGAAACGCTCGTCACCGCTCCCATCGCCGGTAAGATCGTCTCCATCGACTATGTGCCGGGCAACTCCATCACCAGCGGTACGGAGGTCGCAAAGATCGAGGTCGCGGACAAGGGCTACATATGCGAGGTTTCCATGACCACCGATCAGGCGCGCAAGGTGCAGATCGGCGCGGAATGCTCCATCGTCAACTCGTGGTGGTTCAGCGACGTCAAGGCAAGCGTGTCCCAGATCCGCAGCGATCCGCAGAGTCAGGGACAGAAGAAGATCGTCGTGATCACCGTAACGGGCGACGTATCCGAGGGACAGAGCCTCAACTTCTCCATCGGCGACAAGAGCCAGTCCTACGAATCCGTCCTGCCGAAAACCGCGCTCCGTGAGGATAAGGAGGGCAAGTTCGTCCTTGTCGTGGAATCCAAGTCCACGCCGCTCGGTGTGCGCTATAAGGCGGTCCGCTACAATGTAGAGGTCGTCGCGTCCGACGATACCAAGTGCGCGGTATCCGGTCTCTACGGCAACGAATCCATCATCACCACCTCCACCTCCCCGATCAGCGACGGACAGCAGGTTCGTCTGGCGGAGAAGTAAGAGCCGGGAGAGACGGACATGAAAATGAAAATCTCCCGAAAATGGATAACGGCGGCGGTGATCTGTGCGGCAGTGCTTGTGGTGTTCCTGGCGTTTGCCGGGATCTGCGAGATGATCTCGCGCGGTATGACGGCGGACATCCAGGAGTTGGACGCCGGAGCCCGCTGGACCAGCGACGGTTCGCCCTATGCCACGATCGCCCTGTATACCGATACGGCGACGGCATTCGACCGCAGCACCGTCGAGAAATACGCCTACGCCATCACAAACGCTCTGCTCACCGCGTCCATCGATTCCCCGGAGGGCGGCAGCATATGGACCTATTCGTACTACGGCGAGCAGTCCACAAGCGTCACCGGCCCCAAGGGCTCCTCCGCGGCGGAAATGCAGTTTGTCGGCGGCAGCTACTTCACGTTCCATCCGCTCCATTTCCTCTACGGCGCGCCGTTTTCCTACGATTCCACCTTGCCGGACGGTGTGGTGATCGACGAGGATCTGGCGTGGCGTGTGTTCGGTGCCATCGACGTGATTGGCATGGAGCTGACCTGGAACGGCCGCTCGTTCACGGTCTGTGGCATCGTACAAAAGGAACGGGACACCGAGGCATACAAGAAGGCGTACGGCAGCACCGGGCGGATCTACATGAGCTACTACGGCTACGAAATGGCGGGCGGCGATACCCAGTCGATCACGGCGTTTGAGGCGACAATCCCGAACGCGGTCAAATCCTTCGCGATCAACCTGTTCAAGGGTGCCGTTACCGTCAACGAGGACACGATGGTGGTATACGAAAACTCCGACCGCTACTCCTTTGCCAATCGCTTCAAGCGCATCAAAACGCTGCCGTATCAGGGTATGCGCACGGAGCGGATCATCTATCCGTATTACGAAAACGAGCTGTGCGTCCTCGATTTTGAAACCGGCATCTGGATGGTCGTCGAGGTCGTCATGCTCGGCATTGCCGCCGTCGGACTTCTCGGCGCGATCTTCTGCGTGACACAAAGCGGCTTCTCACCGTCCACGATCGTGAAAAACGGCTTCCACAAGGCGGAGGACGCGTTCGACAGGAAACGTGAAGCGCGCTGGAAGAAGCAAAACAAAGGCAAAAATCTGCCGCCCGATCCGCTCGCAGGACTGTAGGACACGGATTTGCAGCGGGAACAGCAGGGGAATTTCACGTGTATAAGCGTATGCGCGGAACTTTCCTGCGTTTCCGTCGTCTAAGAGCATAGAAAGCAGACAGCACTCATAAGGAGGAAAATCCTATGCAAAAAAAGAAAATACTCTCTCTGGCACTGGCAGCCGCGGCGATCCTCGGATCCACCGGACTGGTCGGATGCGGGAAAAAGGATACCGGTCCGGTCTATTCCCGCCGCACCAACGTCTACAAAACGATAGAGCTGTCCGGCCCCGATAAGGCGCGGTGGATCGACCAGGCATTCTGCACCGGCGACGCGATGGTCATGGTCTACACGCAGTATATCGAAGCAAACGGCGGCGCTATAGACGCAAACGATCCCGCACCCTATGCAGACGATACAGCGGTGGCGGAAACGACAGCGGAAGAAGCGGATACGGAAACGACAGCGGAAGAAGCGGATACGGAAACGACAGCGGAAACGGATGCGGAAACACCGGCGGAAGCGGTCGATACAGAAACACCGGCGATCGAAGATCCGTCCATGGAACCGGATTACGCGACGACCACCAAAACCTGGCTGTATTCCGTCCGGCTCGACGGCTCCGGCTCCTCGGAGGTCGAACTGAATCTCAGCCTGGATAGGATGAACGGCGGCTACATAAACAAAATATTTGCAGGTCCGAATGGGAGCATCTATCTCGCTTACCAGAATTGGGTCAGCACGGACACCGATTCCTACACGCAGGTCACGCTCTACAGTGTTGATCTTGCCACCGGCAGCATCCAGGGCGATCCGATCGACCTGACCGCCGCCATGGAATCCGCAGGCTTCAACAAGAGTGAAACCTACATAAACGCCATCGACTACAGTGGCAACGAACTGGTAGTGACCATCGACGGCAACATCATTCTGTGCGATCTGAACGGGAATGTCCAGAACAAGTTTGAAACGGACGCCAGCTGGATCGACAATATGCTGTACGATGAGAACGAGATCTACTACCGCACCTATGTGGACGGCAAGGGACAGCAGCTCTTTGCACTCGATAGAACGACCGGCAATGCGGAGAACATCACCACCGATACGCTGAACAACGCCATTTCAAACGGCGGCAGTATGATGGGCTATGCGGACGGCAAGTTTTACTTCAATTCCCAGACCGGCGTGACCACGTGGGAGCGCGCGACCGACACCGCGACGGAGATCCTCAACTACATCAACTCCGACATCGACCGCACCGTGGTGAACAATCTGTACCTCCTCCCGGACGGCAGATTTGCGTACTACGGCACCGACTACAGCGGCAGCAAAAATCAAACGCTGGTGGGCGTACTGGAGAAGATCCCGGATGAGCAGATGCAGGATGAGGTCATTCTCACGCTTGCCTGCACCTACACGGACTATTACCTGCGCAAGCTCATCATCCGCTTCAACAAGCAGAACTCCGGCGTGCGTATCTCCGTGAAGGATTATTCCAGCTACAACAACGAGGACAACAACTATGAGGGTGCGGCGACCCAGCTCAGCAACGACATCACCGTCGGCAACGTCCCGGATATTCTCGTGCTGGACTCCACTCTCCCGGTAGAAACCTACTATAAAAAAGGCGTGTTTGTCGATCTGTATCCGTACATCGACGGCGAGGAAAACGGCATCGACCGCTCGGATCTGATGGAGAATCTCCTGAAGGCATGCGAGCTCAACGGCAAGCTCTACTCCATCATCACCAGCTACTATTTCCAGACCCTTGTCGCAAAGTCCGATTTTGTCGGCACGGAATCCGGCTGGACACTCCGGGAAATGCTTGACGCCATTGCAAAAATGCCCGACGGTATGGTGGCGTTCAGCTACGATTTCGACCGTTCGTCCTTACAGGATATGCTGCTCTCCGCCTGCATTGGCTCCTTTGTCAACTATGAGACGGGTGAGACCTCCTTCAACAGTCAGGATTTCATCGACCTGATCGAATTTCTGAAGTCCTGCCCGGAAAAGAGCATCCAGAACGAGTACTACGAAAACGTCGATTACGACAACTATGACGCACAGGCGGAGCAGGAGTGGTACAACGAGTACGAGATGCGCTTCTTCAAGAATAAAGCACTGTTCTTGAATACCTACGTCAGCTCCTTCGATGCATTGACCTACACCATGCAGCAGTTTGGTGGCAACGCGACGCTCATTGGGTATCCGACCAATGATGAGGGCTCCAACGGCGCGGTGATCTACCCGAACATGGAGCTTGGCATCTGTGCAGCGTCCAAGAACGTGTCGAGTGCATGGCAGTTTATCCGTTATCTCCTGACCGATGAACAGTATGCGAAGGACAATTACGCATTCACCATCTCGAAAAAGAATATGCAGTCCAAGCTTGACCAGGTGAACAAGGACGCAGAGGCAAACGGCGGCTACGAATGGACAGATGAGGATTGGCAGTGGTATGAGGAAAACTACAGCGAGGAATATGTGAACTACCTGAAGAGCTCCCGGATGCAGTATACGCCGGAGCTTGGACAGAAGGTCATGGACATCGCCAACGCCGCTACCACAGTCGTCCGCTATGACAAAAAGCTCACCGAGATCATCAACGAGGAGCTGAGCAGCTTCTACGGCGGTACCAAATCCGCGGCAGATACAGCAGCCATCATCGACAGCCGCGCGAAGATCTATATCTCCGAAAACAGCTGACCGACGAGTCAAACACCACAATTAAAAACCGTGGGGAAACTTTTCACGAAAGAGAGGCTTCCCCACCTCATTTTCCCCTCATATCATTCTGGATTGGAGACAACACGTCATGCGCAAAGCCATCTGCAACAGCATCGCCGCGGGAATTTTCATCGGAATCGGCGGCAGCGTATTCTTAGCCATCGAAAATAAGATCGCAGGCGCGGTATTTTTTACGGTAGCCCTGCTCTGCATCTGCCAGCTTGAGCTCTTGCTCTACACCGGGAAGATCGGATTTTTAGCGTTCGATCACAGCCAACCGGAGATCATCACCACCGCGGTCTGTCTTGCCGGGAACTGTATCGGCACGGGTCTGGCGGGTACGGCGATCCGATACTGTCGTCCGCAGGTGATCGCGCGCGCGGTCACAATGATGGAAGACAAGCTCGCCGTATCGTTCGGCAGGACATTCTTTACCGCACTGTTCTGCGGGATCCTCATGTATGCCGCTGTGCGCATTTACCGCGAAAGGCAGTCGCTCTCCGGCATCCTCTTCTGCGTCCCCGTGTTCATCCTCGCCGCCTTTGAACACTCTATCGCCGATATGTTCTACGCATGGACGGCTCTTGTCGGCGGCGGACGCACGGTCGTCATGCTTGCGGTTGTGGTTCTCGGGAATACCGTCGGCGGATTGCTGGTGCCGGTGCTCAAACGAATCGCCGGTGATAAGGCGTAAATGGAGGCGAAACCAGAGAAACAGTAATAAAAATTCCATAATGCGCAGAGAATGTATTGCAAAACGACCGTATTCGACGCCGTCTTTCTGCGTCTCCCATGCCGCCGTTCATCCCTCTATGCCGGGAATGAACGGCGATATTTTAATATTTGGAAAATTTTATCGCAGAAAAGTGAAGAAAAATCAGAAATGTGCTGAAAATCGATTTGACAGTAGTGCAAACGGTATGCTATAATAGGAACATGGCAAAAATCACAAAAAATCCATTCTCACAGGGAGGCAATATGGCAAATATTCGAGTTTTCACATTCAATATGCGAACCGACGCGCCCTCCGATGGCGTCAACTGGTTCTCCGGCGAACGTTCTGCGTATATCGGCAAGACGTTTCCGAAATATCGCGCGGACATTATCGGCTGTCAGGAAACCACACCATGTATGCGCCAGTGGCTGATCGATCACTTCCACGAATACGAGGTCTGTGGCCTGGGCAGAGAAGCGGATTTGCAGGGAGAGAGCAACGTTGTGTGCTTCAGACGGGAGAAGTTCGATTTGGTGACACTGGATCAGTTCTGGCTTTCGGATACGCCGCACGTGCCAGGCTCCCGGTTTCACACCGATCAAAGCGAATGTCCGCGCATCTGTATGGCACTGACGCTGCGCAGCAAAGAAAACGGCAGGCTTTTCCGGTATTACAACACCCATCTTGACCATGCCGGAGAGCTGGCGCAGGCACAGGGTATGTCGCTGATCCTGGAACGGATGACGCGAGATTATGGCGCATGGCAGCTGCCGGTGATCCTTACAGGAGATCTCAACATCACGCCGGAATCGAAAACGTACCGTTCTCTTGTCGGATTTGATGGCTGCGGTACACCGCTTCGGGATCTGACAACGGAAGTCGGTCCCACACTGCACGACTATATGCCGGAGACAGTGCACGAAAAGATCGACTACATTTTCACCAATCTTCCTCACGATCCGTCAAAGACAGTGAAGGCAACAGATCATGACGATGCCGGACACTACCTCTCGGATCACTATCCGGTAGGTGCGGAAATCCTGCTGGATTGAGGAGATTGCCATGAACATGAAAAGGAATATTTCTATACTTCTTTTGATCGCTATGCTTCTTGTTACCG
>USGH01000135.1 GCA_900554225.1 uncultured Eubacteriales bacterium
CCTGCGCGGCAGGGCGGATGGGATCGTATTCCCGCCGCAGGTCAATCTGCGCACGGCGACAGAATCGGACAAGGCAGAATTTGCACCGTATATCCGCACCTACGCCGCCTATTTTGACCTGGATGCGGACGCGCTGCTTGCCGACACATACACCGTTGTGACACCGGACTCCAAAAATCCGTATCGGCAGATGTACGTCGCAAATTGAGAAAGGAGAGGCTCTGATGAAATACGCAAAGGACGAGGTCATGCAGTATGTCGAGGAAGAGGACGTCAAGTTTATCCGCATGGCGTTCTGCGACATCTACGGCAATCAGAAAAACATTTCGATCATGCCCGGTGAGCTGTCCCGCGCCATCTCCTACGGTATCGCCATTGACGCGTCCGCCCTTCCCGGATTCGGCGGTGAGGTTCACTCCGACCTGCTCTTACATCCCGATCCGTCTACGTTGTCTCTTTTACCATGGCGACCGGAGCATGGCAAGGTGGTGCGGATGTTCTGCAACGTCACCTCCCCCGACGGCACACCGTTCGTTTCGGACACCAGAGCGTTTCTCATGCGCGCGGCAGAAAAGGCGGCAGAGGCTGGGATTGCCTTCACGTTCGGCTCCGAGATGGAATTTTACCTCTTCAAGCGGGACGAAAACGGCGAGCCGACCAAGATTCCCTACGATCGTGCCGGATACATGGACATCGCCCCGGAGGATAAGGGCGAAAACGTGCGGCGTGAAATCTGCCTGACACTGGAGCAAATGGGGATCTATCCCGAAAGCTCTCACCATGAAGAGGGACCCGGTCAGAACGAAATCGATTTCCGCTACTCCGATCCTCTTTCGGCGGCAGACAACGCGGTGACGTTTCGGTCGGTCGTGAACACCATCGCCGCGCGCAACGGACTGTATGCCGATTTTACACCGAAACCGCTTGTCGGTCATCCGGGCAACGGTATGCACATCAACTTTGCGGTGAAAGGTGCGTCCGGAAACAGTATGGCACACGCAATCGCCGGCATCCTCTCCCACATCCGTGAGATGACGGCATTTCTCAATCCGTCGGAGGATTCCTACAGTCGCTTTGGCGTGGACAAGGCACCGCGGTATATATCCTGGTCGGCGGAAAATCGTTCGCAGCTCATCCGCATCCCGGCGGCAGTCGGTGAATATCGGCGTGCAGAGCTGCGTTCCCCCGATCCGATGTGCAATCCGTATCTGGCATATGGTCTGCTCATCCATGCGGGACTGGACGGAATCGCCTCCCAATTGCCGCTGCCGGATGCGTGTGATCGCAATCTTTACACCGCGCCGCCGGAAATCACCGGAGCCTATCTATCCTTACCCGAAAACAGAACAGAAGCAAGAAAAACAGCGGCAGCCAGTCCGTTTTTACGTGCGATTCTGCCGGACGCGCTCCTGACAGAGTACACCCATCCATAAAGACAGCCGCGAAAGAGAGGGAGGTTTATGGCTTTGACCGAACACTGCTACAGCGTACTGCTCGTCTCCGCTTCGGACAAACTGACCGCCTCTCTCCGCGACATGCTGCCCTGCGATCGGTACGATCCGGTAGTTGTGGCAGGAGATGTGGCAAGCGCACGTCGGTGTCTGCTCGAAAATCCATTTGATCTTCTCCTCATCAACACGCCTCTCCCGGACGACTTCGGTACGCATCTTGCGCTCGATGTCTGCAACAGCTCAGGAACAGGCGTTTTGCTGCTTGTACGGGCAGAGCATTATCCGGACATATCCGCAAGGGTGGCACCCTACGGGATCCTCGTACTCTCCAAACCGACAAACAGCACGATCCTCACCCAGTCGCTGACCCTGTGCTGTGCGACGCGGGACAGACTGCGCCGGATGGAAGAGAAGGCAGCGACGATGGAAGAAAAAATGGAGGAAATCCGCCTTGTGAACCGTGCGAAATGGATCCTCATCGACGAACTCAAGATGACGGAAAAGGAAGCGCATCGGTTTATTGAAAAGCAGGCGATGGATCGCTGTATCACGCGGCGCGCCGTTGCGGAGAACATCGTTTCGACCTATTCATAAAATCCCCGCGTATGTGGACGGAAAAGAAGTACGCGGTTTTCCATACAATAGACAATACAGAAGAACGAGGAAACTCTGATGGCAGGTTGTCCTTGCGCAAAAAAGCATACGCGAGCTTTCCAGCGCAAATAACCCAATGGATGCAGAGCATTCTTAAATAGTCAGATAGACAGAGGAACAAATCCATGACGAAATATATTTTTGTGACCGGCGGTGTGGTATCCGGTCTTGGCAAAGGCATTACGGCGGCCTCTCTGGGCAGACTGCTCAAGGCGAAGGGTCTGAAGGTCGCCGCACAGAAGCTCGATCCCTATATCAACGTAGATCCCGGTACGATGAGCCCCTATCAGCACGGTGAGGTATATGTAACGGAGGATGGCGCGGAAACCGACCTGGACCTCGGTCACTACGAACGGTTCATCGACGAGGATCTGAACAAATACTCCAATCTCACCACCGGCAAGGTGTATTGGAACGTACTGAACAAAGAACGCCGGGGTGAATATCTGGGCTCCACAGTCCAGGTCATTCCGCATATCACCAACGAGATCAAGGACTTCGTGTACCATGTCGGCAAAGAGACCGACGCGGACGTTGTCATTACAGAGATCGGCGGTACCATAGGTGACATCGAATCGCAGCCGTTTTTAGAGGCGGTCCGTCAGATTTCGCTGGAAGTCGGGCGGGAGAACAGCCTCTTTATCCATGTCACCCTGGTACCGTTTTTGCGTGGTTCCGACGAACACAAATCGAAGCCGACGCAGCACTCCGTCAAGGAGCTCCAGGGCATGGGGATCAACCCGAACATCATCGTGCTCCGCTGTGACGAGCCGCTGGAGGACGCGATTTTCAAAAAAATCTCACTCTTCTGCAACGTAAAGCCGGACTGCGTGATCGAGAACCTCACTCTGCCCTGCCTGTACGAAGCACCGCTGATGCTGGAGGAATCGCACCTGTCCGCCGTGGTCTGCCGGGAATTGCAGATCGACGCGCCGGATTCGGATCTGACCGAATGGACGGAGATGGTCGCCCGGATCAAAAACAGCTACAAGACGGTGGAGATCGGTCTGGTCGGCAAGTACGTTCAGCTGCACGATGCGTATTTGTCCGTCGCGGAGGCACTGCGCCATGCCGGATACACCGTACACGCGAACGTCTCCATCCACTGGATCGATTCGGAAACGCTGACGAAGGACAACATCGAGGAGGTTCTGGGCAGTCTGGACGGGATCATTGTCCCCGGCGGATTTGGCGGTCGCGGGATCGACGGAATGATCCTGGCAGCAGAATACGCCAGAATCCACCGTATGCCCTATTTCGGCATTTGTCTCGGGATGCAGATCGCGGTGATCGAATACGCACGACACATGGCAGGCATCACGGACGCGCATTCCGGTGAATTTGACGAGCTTTGCGCGCACAAGGTGATCGACTTCATGCCGGGTCAGAGCGACGACATCGACAAGGGCGGCACATTGCGGCTCGGTGCGTATCCGTGCATCATAAAGGAAGGCACGACGATGGAAAAATGCTACGGCACACACGAAATTTCCGAACGGCACCGCCATCGCTACGAATTCAACAACGACTATCGCACCGCCTTGGAAAACGCCGGGCTGACGCTCTCCGGTCTATCGCCGGACGGCAGACTGGTCGAGACCGTGGAACTGACGGATCGCCCATTCTATGTGGGCGTCCAATACCACCCGGAATTCAAGTCCCGTCCGAACAAAGCGCATCCCCTCTTCTGCGGCTTCATCCGTGCCTCGCTTGAGAAACACGAGGAGAACACGGAAAAACGGAGCGTTTGAATCGGCTAAGGATGGCTCTGCATAAAATAACCGGAAGGCAGAGTCTGTCCAAGTATCTGTATTGTGAATGTATCCTGATTACGGAAAGGATTTCCATTGCTTATGAACCAGCTTCATGAAGAATGCGGTGTATTCGGCATATACGCCTTCTCGCGGTGTCCGTTGGCGAACATGGTGTACTACGGGTTATACGCCCTGCAGCATCGTGGACAGGAGAGCTGCGGGATCGTGGTGAACGACGACGGGGTCTTCACCTCCAAAAAGGATCTCGGACTTGTGAACGAGGTGTTCTCCCGGGACGATCTCCAGCGTTTCCCGGACGGCAGAATTGCGGTCGGACATGTGCGCTACGGCACGACCGGGGCGACCAACCGTGCAAACTGTCAGCCGATCGAGGTCAATCACCAGAAAGGGCGGATGGCCCTCGCGCACAATGGCAATCTGGCAAACGCGTACATGCTGCGCCGGGAGCTGGAACTGAAGGGGTCGATCTTCCACACGACGAGCGATACGGAGATCATCGCATACATCGTCACACGGGAACGGCTTTCTTCCCCCTCCATGGAGGAGGCACTATGTCATGCGATGGACAAGCTGGTCGGCGCGTATTCGCTCTGCCTGATGTCGCCTGCAAAGCTGATTGCCGCACGGGATCCATGGGGCTTTCGACCGCTCTGCTACGGCATCACGGAGGATGGCTCGTACATTGTAGCGTCGGAGGGATGTGCTTTGTCCTCGGTCGGCGCGCGGTTTATCCGGGATCTGGAGCCCGGCGAGATTCTCGTGTTTGACAGCACCGGGGTCCGCTCGATCCGGGAACACTGCGGAAAAGCAAAACGGCACATGTGCATTTTTGAATATATCTATTTCGCCCGGCCGGATTCCGTGATCGACGGCGTATCGGTACATGCGGCGCGTCGTACTGCCGGCAGGATCCTTGCCGAAACCTATCCGGTAGCTGCGGATGTCGTGGTCGGTGTACCGGATTCCGGACTGGACGCGGCACTCGGCTACGCACAGGCATCGGGGATCCCCTACGGCATCGGGTTTATCAAGAATAAATATATCGGACGCACGTTCATCTCACCGGGGCAGGATCACAGACTGGATCAGGTAAAGATCAAGCTCAGTCCGATCCGGGAGGCGGTGTACGGCAAGCGTGTGGTACTCGTGGACGATTCGATTGTGCGCGGTACGACAAGCGGACAGATCGTGAAGCTGCTTCGAGAAGCCGGCGCGCGGGAAATTCACATGCGCATCTCTTCCCCGCCGTTCTGCAATCCGTGCTATTACGGCACCGACATCGACTCACGGGACAATCTCATCGCCTGTCACCACACCGTACCGGAGATTGCGAGAATCGTCGGCGCGGATACGCTCGGATACCTGCCCATGGATGCGCTGTCCGCTCTGATCGGCTCCAATGCGTACTGCGATGCCTGCTTCAGCGGTCATTACCCGACGGAGCTTCCGGATGAAGGCGCAAAGGACCGCCTGGAAGGATAAACACGCCATGATTTTGGAAAATCGGTTGTCATAACCGTTTTCATATATACGTCAACCCACCATTTTTACAATACAGAAAGGATGTATCACACATATGGAAAAACTGTACGAGGGAAAGAGCAAGATCGTTTACGAGGGAGAAGAGGCAGGCACCTGCGTAATCCGCTATAAGGATACCGCCACCGCCGGAAACGGTGTCAAGAAAGAGGATCTGCCGGGTAAGGGAAAGCTCAACGCGGAAATTTCCAACATCATCTTCCAGTACCTCGCAAAAAATGGCGTGAAGACCCATCTGATCCGCGTGCTCGATGACACGTCCGTTCTCGTAAAGAAGGCGGAGATCGTCATGGTCGAGGTCATCGTGCGCAATGTGGCGGCGGGCAGCTTCTCAAAGAAGTACGGCGTTCCGGAAGGCACTCCGCTGAAGAACACCGTTGTGGAGTTTTCCTTAAAGAGCGATGAGCTGGGCGACCCGATGATCAACGACAGCCAGATCACCGCAATCGGCGTGGCTACGCAGGAAGAACTCGACACGCTGCGCGCTATGTCTCTGCGGATCGACGAGCTGATGATCGAACTGTTTGACAAGGCAGACATTCGGCTGATCGACTTCAAGCTTGAATTCGGTCGTGCTGACGGCGAGCTGCTGTTATGCGACGAGATCTCTCCGGACTCCTGCCGTCTCTGGGAAAAGGGTACGGACAAGAAGCTCGACAAGGACCGTTTCCGCCGCGATCTCGGCGACGTTTTGGGCGGCTATCGCGAAGTGCTGGAAAGACTCGAGAAATAAGGAGCACATGATGCACGAGATTTACGAAAATCCTCTTTGCAAACGATACGCCAGCCGGGAAATGCAGGTGATCTTCTCCGACGATCGCAAATTCTCCACCTGGCGAAAGCTGTGGATCGCGCTTGCCGAAGCGGAAAAAGAGCTTGGTCTGGACATTACGGACGAGCAGATCGCCGAAATGAAGGCGCACATCTATGACATCGATTACGAAGCGGCTGCCGCGCGGGAAAAGGAAGTCCGGCACGATGTCATGGCGCACATCTACGCTTATGGGCTTGTCTGTCCGAACGCAAAACCGATCATCCATCTCGGCGCAACCAGCTGTTATGTTGGCGACAATACGGACATCATCCTACAGCGGGATGCCTTACTCCGGATCCGTCGGCTGCTGCTCGGTGCGATCGCGGCACTGTGTGATTTCGCGGAAAAGTACGCCGATCTCGACACGCTGGCATACACGCATTTCCAGGCAGCGCAGCCCACGACGGTCGGAAAACGCGCTACGCTGTGGATGCAGGATCTGATGATGGATCTCTCCCACCTCGATTTTGTGCTGAACAATCTGAAGCTGCTCGGATGCCGCGGTACGACCGGAACCGGTGCCAGCTTCCTGGAATTGTTCGGCGGCGATCACGAGAAGGTCAAGGCTCTCGAAAAGAAGATCGCGGACAAGATGGGATTTGAAGCCGTTTATGCCGTCAGTGGTCAGACCTATACGCGCAAGGTGGACTATTTTACGCTGTCCGTTCTCTCTGGAATCGCCCAGAGCGCACAGAAGTTCTCCGGCGATATGCGGCTGCTGTCTCATATGAAGGAGTTTGACGAACCGTTTGAAGCGGGACAGGTCGGCTCCTCGGCGATGGCGTACAAACGCAACCCAATGCGCAGCGAACGGATCTCCTCTCTTGCCCGGTTTGTGATCGCGGACACCATCAATCCCGCCATGACCGCCGGTACGCAGTGGTTGGAGCGCAC
>USGH01000136.1 GCA_900554225.1 uncultured Eubacteriales bacterium
TCCGTTCCGCACGAGCAGAATTTCAAAGCAGTCGTGCCAATGTGTGCCGAAATAGTAGCTGTCTGTACCGTATGCAATCGAGAGGGAATAGTCCTCCTCGGTTTTGCCGCCGAACTGCATCGGGATGCTTGCACGGATCGCCATCCTGTATCGCCCCTGTCTTATGATAGATTTGTACCATTGCGTGATAGATATAGTATAGCATTTTTTTTCTTCTTCGTCTATAATGACGTTGTAAAAAATCGGAGAATTTATGGCTATATCCGCCCGCAGCTTGTACCCGAATAGCGAAATAATATTTTTTGCGCGTTAGAGCGTGTGGAATCCATATGGTCTTCGAAAGAATGCTTCTCTACAGGACGTAGTACAAATCTATTCTGGAGGAAACGATCATGATGAAGAAAAGCGTAACCATTCTGCTCCTTGCGGCAATATTTCTTGCTGCCTGTACCCAAACGGGAGACACGGACACCCCCGCAGATGATGCCGACGCATCCGCGGTGGATACCATGGCAAATACGGAGACGGCACCGGAGACAGATGCACCCAAATACGACTTCGGCGGGAGAGACTACACGATCCTCTGCCGGACAGACTGTGCGTATGAATTTGTCTCCGCGGATGGTGCGGCAGATCTCGTAAGCGATGCGGTGATCAAACGGAATTACGGTGTGGAGGAGAGCTGCAACGTAAAGCTGAAGCCGGTGGACATTCCGGGTACCTGGGCGGATAAGGATTCCTTTATGAACACCATTACCGCATCTGTACTGGCAGGTGACGATACCTATCAGCTTATCGCCGGATACAACGCATATATCACGACCCTTGTCACACAGGACTGCCTGTACAACCTCTACGACACCGCTATGGATTTCACCAAACCGTGGTGGTACGCCGGATACAACGACAATGTATCTCTGTTCGGAAAGCTCTATTTTGCACTCGGTGACGCTTCCCTGACCATGTGGGAAAACTGCGAGGTCGTATTCTTCAACAAGAATTTGATGGAGAATTACGATCTGACCTCTCCCTATACGCTGGTGGACGAGGACAAATGGGACTTTGATACCCTGCACGCATACGCCAATACGGTATCCGCCGATGTGAACAACGATTCCACGTGGGATGAAACGGATACCTGGGGTATGCTCCTGTACAACAAACGCGATTTCCCGGTGTATTTTGAAAATCCGTTCTGTAAGAAGGACGAAAATGGTAAGCCGTATATTTCGCTGTTCTCCGAAGGACTGACCAATATGTATGAAAAAGTCTACCGCTTCTATCAGGTGGAGCATGGTGCGCATCAGTTCCAGCCGGATGTGAACCAGCAGATCTTCTCCGAGGACCGCGCACTGTTGTATCAGGCACCGCTCCGGTATGCCGCTCTGTTCCGGGACAACGAAAGCGATTTCGGCATTGTCCCGTTTCCAAAGTGCAATCCGGGTCAGAGCCGCTACTACACCACAGTGCTTGACAAAACTTCCGTATTCTCCATTCCGGCGTCCGCGCAGGAGCCCGCATTCTGTGCCGCTGTTCTCGATGAGCTGTGCCGTCAGTCTGCGGATACCGTTGTCCCGCGCTACTATGAGCAGACTCTGAAAGACAAATATTCCCGCGATCCGGAGACCGCCGGTATGCTCGACATCGTGCGCGACAGCATCTGGTTTGACTGCGGCTTTGTCTATTCCGCATCGCTGAACTATCTTGGTGCTTTTCTGGATGTGCTTGATTCCGATACACAGGGTGTTGCGTCCGCGTACGCCGAAAAGGAACAAAGCTATCAGGCGGCACTGGACAACCTGATTTCGCATTTGGAGTAACCTGCAATGCAACATAGCCCTTTTCAATCCGCCATCTGGATCGCGCCGAGCCGTTTGTGTGCCGCGCCGATCACCATACGTCGTTTTACAACAGTCGGAAACGTTCACAGTGCTGCTTTGTCCGTTACGGGGCTTGGCTATTACCGTGTGTGGCTCAACGGAACAGAGCTTGGTGCGCAGGATTGGTTCCAGCCATCGCAGAGCGATTATTTCCGCCGTGATCTGACACACGCGACCTACACCTGCCATGACCATTTCACCCACCGCGTGTATTATCGAACCTATTCTGTTACGGAGCTGCTCAAATCGGGCGAAAACGTACTTGAGATCCAGTGCGGCGGCGGATTTTTCGTACAAACCGAACGGCTTGCTGAGGGAGAGATGACCTACGCCGATCGGACGCAGTGTATCTACGATCTTGCCATGGACGACGTGCATATCCTCTCCGATGGCAGCGAAACGTGGCGGGAATCGAATATCCGTGCATCCCAGCTGTTCCTCGGTGAGACGATAGATGCGCGTTTTTCGGACAATACGGAATATCCCGTGATACCGGCGGCACTGACCGATACGATTCTCACCCCGGAGGATGGTGTACCGGACCGGATCATCCGCACGATTACTCCCCAAAGCATCGGCACCATGAACGGCAGAACGATCTACGATGTCGGTGAGAACATCAGTGGTCTGGTACGGATCCATACACACGCACCGTCCGGCACAATGATCCACGTCCGGTTTGCCGAAGAACTGTCTGCCGCAGGAGAACTCGATTTTTCCACCACCGGATCTGGCTATATTTGCAGATCCGGTGTGCCGCAGATCATGGCGGATACGTTTATTTCCTCCGGCGGCGGCGACACATTTCTGCCCTCGTTCGTATGGCATGCGTTCCGATATTTTGACGTGTGCGGAGAGATCGATGGTGCAGAGGTCTGTGTGATCCACGCTGATCTTCCGGTGGCGGCAGCATTTGAAAGCGACTGCGCCGGGATGAATTTCTATTTCGACGCGTATCTGCGCACGGAGACCGCCGCGATCCATGGCAGCGTACCGATGGATTGTCCGCACCGGGAACGGCTTGGCTATACCGGAGACGGACAGGTTACGGCGGAGACTGTGATGCTGACTTTGGATGCGCAGCCGCTTTACCGCAAGTGGATGCGGGACATTCTCGACGGTCAGGATCCCGATACCGGGCATGTGCAGCATACCGCACCGTTCCAAGGCGGCGGAGGCGGTCCGGGCGGATGGGGTGTCGCGGTTGTCACAGTTCCGTGGGCATATTACCGACAGTATGGCGAGAGCAAGCTCCTTCGTGAAACCTATCCGGCAATGCAAATGTGGTTTTCCTATATGGAATGGCGGATAGAGGACGGTCGGATCGTGCGTGAGGTGGCGGGCGGCGGGGGCCTTGGCGACTGGTGTTATCTTGCAACCGGACAGATGCCGGAGTCCTACGTCAACACTGCCCTGTACGTGCGTGCGCTCCATATGCTTACCGAAATCGCACGGATCGTCGGAGATCCTGATGCGGATGGCGTGTATCGGGCGGCAATCGCGCGTTCTACGGCGGCAGTACGTGCGGATTACGAGGGGCTGTCGGACGTGGGTGCCGCAATGGTATATGCTGTGGCACTCGGATTGGAGAATCCGGAGAGAATGAACGCATACTACAATGCGCTCGGTCATTTTGACACCGGCTTCCTGACGACCGATCTGCTGCTCGACCTGCTTTGGACGCATGGCTACGCGGATACGGCATACCGGCTCCTGTCCGCAACGGAGAAGGGCTCCTTTCTCTATATGCGCGACCACGGTGCGACCACAATCTGGGAAAGCTGGACGGGTGGTTCCCATTGCCATCCCATGTTCGCTTCCGGTGTGCGCACGCTGTTCACCGGACTGTGCGGGATCCGGCAGACGGCAAAGGGGGCGGGTTGGCGTGAGGTCATGATTGCACCGCAGCTGCCGACAAAAATGCACCATGCCGCCGGGAAGATCCACACACCGCAGGGCGAAATCGCCGTGACACTCGATCGTGCAGTGGACGGTGTGCGCGCGACGGTGCGGATTCCGGAGGGGATACACGCATATCGGGCAGGAAACATCCCCCTGGCTGCCGGCGTACATACGTTTTTGTTATAATGCTACTAAAGGATACAGGAAAGGATTATGAAAGATACGATACACTTCCAGAAGGAAATTCCGGTGCGCGGCGATTATGATGTGATCGTGGCGGGCGGCGGTGTTGCGGGCTGTGCGGCTGCGTATTCTGCGGCAAAACGCGGATTTCGTGTGCTGCTGCTTGAAAAATCGAATATTCTCGGCGGTCTTGCCACGCTGGGGCTCGTGAATCTGTATGTACCGATGTGCAACGGTCGCGGCAAGCAGATCATTTTTGGACTGTGCGAAAAGTGGCTGCGGATGTCGGCACTGTACGGCTACGACACGATTCCTGCGGAATGGAGGGACGGCGAGCCGAAAACGGAAACGTCGGTGCGCTACTGCGACTGGTTCTCCCCCTATATTTTTGCAATGCAGCTCATGGAGGAGGTTACAGGTGCCGGAGTCGATCTGCTTTTCGACTGTACCGCCGTATATCCGCAGATGGAGGGCGGTGTCTGCCGGGGTGTGGTGACCGATTCCAAATCGGGACTGGAATACACCGCGTGCAGGATGCTTATCGATACAACCGGTGATGCGGATCTTCTGCGCCGCTCCGGGATTCCCACAGTACCCGGCGGTAATTTCGACTCCTATTTCGCAAAGACGATCACGCTCGATGGCTGTCGGCGTGCGATCGAAAAAGGAGATATCCGACTGGCATATGGCACAGTATCCGGCGGCGGTGCAAGTCTCTACGGGGACAACCATCCTGCCGATCTCCCGGTCTGGTCGGGACTGACGGTGGACAATGTGTCGGAATACCTCATCCACAACCAGAAGCTGATGCTCGAGCATCTGAAGGGGCAGCCGCGGTTTGAAAGAGATGTCGCCATGATGCCGCTGATGCCAAATTTCCGCACCACCTGCCGGATAGACGGAGACTATACGCTGAAGCTGACCGACTGCTACCGCCATTTTGACGATTCCGTCTGCGCGATCAACGATTTCGACCACCGGGACTATCTCTTTGAGGTACCGCTGCGCACCATGACCCGGCGCGGCTTTGACAATATGATCACAGCGGGCAGAAGCGCGGCAGGTGAGGGATACGCGTGGGACATTCTCCGTGTGATCCCACCGGCAATTCTGACCGGACAGGCGGCAGGAGAAGCGGCGGCACTGGCAATGGAGACGGATCGTGCCATCGCGGACGTGGACATTGCCATACTCCAGAAGCGGCTGGCAGCGGAGAATGTGATGATCCACTTCCCGGACGAATACATCCCGGAGGATCACACCGTTTCGGTACGTGGCTCCGCGGATGGGCACATCGACGGACACAACTGAGAGGAGACGGATATGGAAAAAATCTGGAGTGTACTGGTTCACCTTGGTACGAATTTGTGGTTGGAGAAGGACAATACAAGCGGCTTGGAGAAATATCCGAACGAGGCGCACAAGGTTTGGAAACAACCCGCGTCCCCGGTACTGCGCTTTGACGAGGCGACGTGGGAAGCGTACAGGGCACAGCTCGCGGCGCATGGCGTGAATGCGATCGTGCTCGACATCGCGGACGGACTCGTCTACCCGTCACATCCGAAGCTTGCCGTGGAGGGCGCATGGACAGCGGAAAGACTGGCGCGTGAGGGTGAGCTTTTGCGCGGCATGGGCATTGAGGTGATCCCGAAGCTCAATTTTTCGACGACGCACGATGTATGGCTGGGCGAATACGCGAAAATGGTCTCTTCGCAGTCCTATTACGATGTGTGCCGCGATCTGATCAACGACGTGTGTGCCATCCTTCATCCGCGGTATTTCCATCTCGGTATGGATGAGGAGAATTATGAGATTCAACAGGACTATCGCTATGTTGTGATCCGCCAGAGGGAGCAGTGGTGGCACGATCTGCGGTATCTCGTGGACTGTGTGGAGAAAAACGGCGCGCGCGCGATGATGTGGTCGGACTACGCCAGAGAGCATACGGAGGAGCTCATCGAAAACTGCCCGAAATCCGTGATCCAGTGCGTGTGGTACTACTTCTCGAAATTCTATGGCGAGCTGTCCTACGCAGAGGAGATCCGTGTCCGTCCGCTCAAGGCGTTGTCCGAGGCAGGCTTCGATCTTTTCCCGGGCGGCAGTCTCGAATACGAGGACGACAACTTCACCAGTCTCGCGGCATATTGCAAAAAAGAGGTGGCACACGATCGGATTCTCGGCTTCCTGCAAACGACATGGGAGCCTGTGATCCCGGAATGGACAGAAATGCTCCAGAAAAGCGCAGAAACCGTCGGCGAGGCACGCGCAATGTGGGGAGAATGATTCCTGCGGGATAGCGGGAATTAAAAAAAGAACCGGAGTACAGCACAAAGCTGCACTCCGGTTCTTGCATTTCACCACCAATGCTTATGATTGGGCAAGCTCCGCGTTGTAGAACGAGATTCCCTCGATGGCGGGCAGGATCACATCCTCGAAATAGCCGTCGGGATCGGTGTCGTAGGCCAGCGCGGAGATGTAGACGTAATTGCCCTCCGGCATACCTGCGATCTGTACGGAGAAGTAGTACCATGTGACGCCTTTGCCGTCCTCCGTTTTCGCATCCGTGTGACAGTAGGTATATTTTTGACCGTCTTTTGTCACGCCCTCCGTCAGTGGACGGTTTTGCTTGGCTTCCGCGATCGCCGCTTCATCCGCGTCTATATCGACATAGCCGATCCAGGGCGTATCGAATATGGCAGCCATGACCTCCAAACGTTTTGTGCTGTATACACCGCTGTACTCGTTTTGCCATACACTGGCGATATTCACGCCGTTGTAGCTCCAGTCTGCGGGAAGCGGGAGAATATAGCCGTAAGACGTTTCCTTGGAATCGGCGCCTACGCCAGCATAGAACCGTACATCCATCCGCTGCGTGCCGAGACCATTCACCCAGATCCTGCACGATTCCATCTTCGGTAAAAGCACCGTTTCCACGAAATTCTCATCAAAATCGTAGCTGTAGTACGTGACCTGGATACCGTGCTCGTTGTCAAACTGCAAAATTCCCTCATAGGTGTCGCGCTCCTCGCCGGGCGTGCAGGTGAACGCGAACGCGTGACCGGACGGTGTGGCGCCATATACATCCGCGTCCTCCGGTAGGGCGGCAAGCGGCGTC
>USGH01000137.1 GCA_900554225.1 uncultured Eubacteriales bacterium
CAAACGCAGCCTTTACAGCTTTCAGCTCTTGCTGCAATGCTTTTCTCTGCTCAATTTGTTCCGACATGCCTGCAAGTTCCTCGTCTTTGAGGTACCTGCTTTTCTTGCTGCCATTTTCCGACCACTGGTGATAAAAATACACATGACCGTCGACTGTTTTCTTGGAGATATATCCTTTAGGAAGCGTGGCAATCTGTTCTGTCAGCTCCGCGATGCGTTCGGTATAGGTTTGCGTGTCCATATGACATCCCCCCTCCTATACCCTATATTATACCCTAATTTATACCCCGCAGTCAATAGGGATTGGAAAAATAGGGAAACACACTTACAACTGAAATTCTTCCGCAAAATTGCGGTTTCATCAGTTATGCCTGATAAAAAACTCTCTCCTATGTACCGTCACCACCCCTGCCGCTTTGCCAGATCCTCCATTGCGAAGCAAAATCGCGCCGACCGTGTCCATGTGGTCTGTGACGGGTCGCCCTCGCGGATACGCATGGTACGACGAATCTCCTTGGGGATCACGACCCTGCCGAGATCGTCGATCCGTCTGACAATGCCGGTTGCTTTCATAATTCTATATTCTCCTTTACTGTTTGTTTTCTTCCTGCGGTTATATTGTTTGCAAACATCGCCAGATTATGCGCGGAGCGTTTTGGCAGTAACTGGGCATTTTTCGCTCTCGTTGTCGATTTTTCATATCCCTATGCGTATTCTGCCCCATCGTCGCAGAACAAGCGTTTCCAATTTTGCAAAATCTATTGCAATTTTCCAGACGATATGCTATAATGAACGTACATTGTTATATGAGGTAGTAAGCATGGCACAGATTCTTCCTTTGGCAGTTGGCGATATACTGGAATTCAAAAAGGAACACCCCTGCGGCAGTCGGCAGTTTACCGTAATGCGTGTCGGCAGTGATATTCGGCTGATCTGCTGCGGTTGTGGCAGAGATTTGACCTTGCCGCGTGAGAAGGTGGAGAAAGCGACCAAAAAACGGTATCCTGCCGTGGAAGAGAATAGCGGCATGGAAAACGGACACGGAGGTATGCGTGAATCATGAATGGAAAAGAACTCTATCCGAACGATACGACAGACTATACGCCCGATGCTTTCTCTCTGCCGGAGGACAACGATCCATCCCTCCTTGCCGACAGACAATATGCCCATATACCATCGATGCGTAAGGTCCTGGCACTCTGTTTTTTCCTGCCTGCTCTGCTGATGACGCTCATCTATTTCTGCACGCAGGTCTGGCCTGCCGGAGACAACGCAGTGCTGGTACTCGATCTGAACGCACAGTACATATATTATTTTGAAAAGCTGCACAATGTGATCGTGTCCGGTGATTCCCTGCTCTATTCTTTTGAACGCGCTCTCGGCGGGGAATTTCTCGGCATTTTTGCGTACTATCTTTCCAGTCCTCTGTCGGTTCTGGTCGCGCTGCTGCCAAAAGTGTGGATGACGGAGGCGATCTTTCTCCTGCTTGTCGTCAAAACGGGACTCTGCGGATTCTCGTTCGCTTATTATTTAATGAAAACAAGACAGGCACGCCCGGTTTGGATGGTCGCATTTTCCCTTCTCTATGCGCTGTCCTCCTATGTGGTCGTGATGCAGCACAATGTGATGTGGATCGACAACGTGATCCTCTTCCCCTTCATTCTCCTCGGCATGGATGCACTGATCCGGGAAGGTCGGTTCCGTCTATATGTCGGTTCTCTTGCGCTTGCCATCCTCTCCAATTTCTACATCGGCTACATGACCTGCTTTTTCCTCGCGGTCTATTTCTTCATCCGGTACGCCACACTGACACCGGACGAGAGAAATCCCCACATGGTTCGCCATGCTTTCTGGAAAACCCTATTGCGGATGCTCTTCTTCTCGCTCCTTGCCGTCATGATCGCTGCAATGCTCATTCTTCCGGTATACTACAGCCTCTCATTCGGCAAGCTCGAATTTTCCGAACCGAAATACGAGGCAAAGCAGCTCTTTGACTGGTTGGAAATGCTGACAAAGGCGTTCTTCGGCTCCTACGACAGTGTACGTCCGACCGGTATGCCATTTCTCTTCTGCGGAACGCTGATGCCGCTTCTGCTGCCGCTGTACTTCCTCTGCCCGAAGATTACGCTGCGCAAAAAGATCGGCTCTCTTATCACCCTTGCGTTTTTCTTCCTGAGTTTCAATTTCAGCATTCTCGACATCATTTGGCACGGTTTCCAACGGCCGAACTGGCTCAACGCGCGATTCGCCTTTATGTTTGTCTTTTTCGCCGTTCTCTGCACCTATGAGGCTTTCCGGTATCTGCGGGAAACGGGTATTCGTAAGATCGGCGTAACCGCGATGGTCTCTGTCGTACTGCTTTTGGTGATGCAGGCAATGGGGTACAAGAATGTCGATGATTTTCTCACCGTATGGGCAGGTATTTTCTTCCTTGCCGCCTATGCCGTCTGCGTACCGTTTGCGCTGCGGCAATCCGGTCAGGATACTGTATCGCTGTATACCAATCGGGAGCTTCTGCTGGTGATGCTCATCGTATTTGAAACGGTGCTGAACGGCGTGGCGATGACGTACTCCTTAGATGCGGACGTATCGTTTACCACACGGCGGTCGTACCGGAATTTCGTAGACAAGTATTCCGCGGCGGCCGAGATGATCCAATCCATCGATGCGGAAAAATACGGCGCGGACGATTTCTATCGCGTGGAGAAAACCTCCCACCGCAAGAAAAATGACAATTTCGCCATCGATATAAACGGGCTGTCCAATTCCACCTCCACGCTCAATGCCAAAACCATCGCGTTTTTACACAACATCGGTCTTTCCGCACGCTCTCACTGGTCGATGTATTACGGCGGCACTCCGGTTTCCGACGCGATCTTCGATATACGTTATCTGATCGTGGATCACATGACGAACGATTATGTACCCGACTATGTAGAAACACTCTATAGCCACATCGCGGATTCTTCCCTCTCCGGCAGCGAAAACGACGCGCTTGCCATATACGAAAGCCCATTCTCGCTTGGAATCGCTTTCGGGACCAACAGTGCCATCCGCGACTATGCGGAATACGACGCGGAGGACGAGAAAAAGCGCGAGGAGGTCGGAAATGCAACCATTGCTTCCCGCTATGCGGACGCCGTGGAATACCACACACCGTTTGAGATGATGAACCATATGCTCTCTGCAATGCTTGGCGAAGAGATCGAGGTATTCACACCGGTGGATGCGCGTGAAACCTCCACACCGGGACTCGATCCGACGTTTACAACCGGGCACAGAGGCTACAAAACGGACGGCAGCGGTCTCACGGCAAAGATCGTATACAGTCTGGACATCACGGAGTCCCTGCCGCTGTATGTGTATTTTCCGAGCGATTATCCGCGCGACGCCACAATGAAGCTGGACAAAGGGAACGTCGGCAAATTCTTCACGGACGATTCCTTCTGTGTGCAGGAGCTGGGGATCCTTGATGGCGGAGAGCATGAATTTGCGCTCTATCTGGAGGAAGAGGAAATCTACCTCGCGTCGGAATGCGATTATTTCTGGTACTTCCATGAGGATACATTCCGCGACGCGATGGCACGGCTGTCCGCAGGCTCCATGACGGCGAAGTGCAGACGCGACGATCGGATCGACGGCACGATCACGCTTTCCGAGGGCATGGATACCGTGTTCACAAGCATTCCCTACGATGCAGGCTGGATCGTCACCGTGGATGGAGAGCGTGTGGAGACCTTCTGTATCGCGGATGCCCTGCTTGGATTTGCGTCCACCCCGGGCGAGCATACCGTGGTACTGCAATATCGTCCGAACTGCGTAAAATATGGGGTGATTCTGTCTGCCTTCGGTATTGCCGCCTATGCCGGACTTTCGTTCTGGGACTGGCGGCGCAGAGACTACGTGGGATGATAATATAGTGTATTTGTAAAAACCAAAAGCAATGCGCTGACAAATGAAGCTTTCGAGGCATTCTTGCGGACAAAGGGAATAAAGACAGTCTATCTCTGCGGCGCGGATGCCACTACCTGTGTGAAGTCCACGGCGTATAATATGGCAAAAAGCGGCTATACGGTGCATGTGCTCTCGGACTGCGTTACCAGCTACGACAAAACCAAAATAAACGAAATGCTCCGGTATTATGAAAGCAAGGGCTGTATTGTGGAAAGATTTGCCGATATGACACCGGGGAACATATGTGAGGAATAAGGTATGATTGCAACCCTATACGGTCTGATCTTTGCGGTGGATCCCGTGTCCTGTGTGGTCATTGTGGAATGCGGCGGGGTCGGCTATCAGGTGCAGGTATCGGCAGGAACGCTGCAATATCTGCCATCCCCTGCCTATCGCGCAGACGGTGAGGAGATTCCGGACGCAAAAAAAGTCCGCCTGTATACCCATATGGAATTGCGCGAAAACAGTGTAGATCTGTTTGGTTTTTATACAAAAGAAGAAAAGGACATCTTTGAGCTGCTCATCTCCGTGTCCGGTGTCGGTCCGAAGGCCGCTATGTCGATCCTTTCGCTGATGACACCGCGCAGACTTGCCATGAGCATTGCCGCGGAGGACACCAAATCGATTTCCAAGGCTCCCGGTGTCGGCGCCAAAACGGCGGCTCGTGTGATTCTGGAGCTGAAGAGCAAGTTCGCCAAGCTCTATCCGGACACAGATGGTATTCTGGATGCACCAGCCGCGCCGAAAAAGACATCCGCAACCGATACCGCTAAGCTGTCGGATGCCAAAGAGGCTCTCGCGGTACTCGGGTATTCCCGTTCGGAGATCGTCGCCGCGCTGAAAAACGCCTCCATGGACGATTCTCTGGAGGACATCATCAAAAAAGCACTCGCGCAGCTGATGAAGTGACCCATTTTGATTTTTGCCGGATAGGAGCACGGAAATATACCGCCATCTGTCCCATAACGATAGTTTTCCAACTGGAAAGGAGCAAACCTTGGACAACGACGAACTGGATCTGGATCTGGAAAGCCGGATCGTTTCTTCAAGCTACACAGCGGAGGATGCGGAAAACGACAATTCGCTCCGTCCGCACACGTTAAATGAATATATCGGTCAGGAGAAGGCAAAGGAGGTATTGCAGATCTACATCGATGCCGCCAAACTGCGCGGGGACACGCTCGATCATGTGCTGCTCTATGGTCCCCCCGGACTCGGCAAAACAACGTTGTCCGGAATCATCTCCACCGAAATGGGTGTGAATCTGCACATCACCTCGGGACCTGCCATCGAAAAAAAAGGGGATCTGACCGCACTGCTTGCCAATCTCGGAGAAGGCGACGTTCTCTTCATCGATGAGATCCACCGTTTGTCCCGTGCTGTAGAGGAGATCCTCTATCCGGCAATGGAGGATTTTGCACTCGATCTCGTCATCGGCAAAGGGCCTGCCGCGCGCAGTATCCACCTCTCCCTGCCGCACTTCACCCTGATCGGTGCCACCACCCGCGCCGGACAGCTCTCCACTCCATTGCGCGACCGATTCGGCGTACTGCTGCGGTTGGAGCTGTATACGCCGGAGGAGCTTGCAACCATTGTATCCCGGAGCGCAGGCATTCTTGATGTGCCGATCACCGCAGACGGAGCCCTGGAAATCGCCTCCCGCTCCCGTGGTACGCCCCGTATCGCCAACCGCCTGCTGAAACGGGTCCGCGATTATGCACAGGTACGCGGCAACGGGAAGATCACCCTTGAGATCGCACAGGACGCACTGCATATGCTGGAGATCGATGAGCTGGGATTGGACAATACGGACCGTCGGATGCTCGAAACCATTATCCGCTTCTACGACGGCGGTCCGGTCGGTCTGGAAACGCTTGCCGCCACGATCGGAGAAGAAGCGGTGACCCTTGAGGATGTGTATGAGCCGTACCTTTTACAGCTTGGATTCCTGAGCCGGACCCCTCGCGGACGGATGGTCACACGACAGGGGTATGCCCACGTGGGATTGCCGTTCCGTCCGAAAAATATCTTAAAAGAAGTCATGGCGGACGGACAGCTCTCCCTCGACGATTATCGTGATGCGGAGGATACGGAATAACGATACGTGGTATCGGCGGCGAAATACCGTCTACAGTCGGCTGTCTTCTGCCGCCAATGCCTCTGCCACCGCTTTCCGCACGGGCAGGATCATCCCCGGAGAAACGGACAGTTTTCGGATCCCGCAATCCACAAAAAACGGAATATACCGCGTATCCGCGCCGAGCTCGCCGCAAATGCTGACCGGGATTCCGTGTCCCACAGCCGCTGCGGCGATTTTGCGTATAAGGATCCGCACACTCTCCGGCAGTGGCTCTGCAAGATCCGCAACCCATGCGTTTTCCCGATCGGCAGCCAGCGTGTACTGCATGAGATCGTTCGTACCGATGGAGAAAAAGTCCGCCATTTTTGCAAGCTCCTCACTGAGCAGTGCGGCGGACGGGGTTTCGATCATGATCCCAAGCGGCATATCCGGATTATAGGGGATCCCCTCGGCAGCCAGCGCAGCACGCACCTCGGCAGCGATCTTTTGGACTGCGGCAAGCTCTCTGGGCAGGGTGATCATCGGGATCATCGCGGCGATCGGACCATAGACGGCGGCTCGATACAGGGCGCGCAGCTGGGTCACAAGAATTTCCGGATGACGCAGGCAGAGTCGTACCGCACGACACCCTAATGCGGGATTGGTTTCCGCCATGCTCTCCTCCATCCAAGGCAGTGCTTTATCCGCTCCGGCATCGAGAGTGCGCACGATGACCGTACCGCCCGCCATGATGGATACCGTCTCTTTGTATACCGCAAGCTGCTCCTCCTCCGATGGCGCATGACCAAGCGATAAAAAGAGAAATTCACTTCGGAACAGCCCGATCCCCTCTGCGTCCGAAGCCGCTGCCGCCCGTACCTCTGCCAGACTCCCCGCATTTGCCAGGATCGGAAATGACCTGCCGCGTCCGTCCCGCAATCGAATATGGCGCAGATTCTCGTAGACCGCCGCCCGCTCCGCCGCCTCTGCCTCCGCTGTCGCGAATGTCTGGATCGCTGCCGCATCC
>USGH01000138.1 GCA_900554225.1 uncultured Eubacteriales bacterium
AGAAAATCGAAAATCGCATTTATTAACAAAAGTGCAATTGTTTATTCATATATGGCGTGGTATAATAGACTCATATCATTACACCCTGCGGAATGGCTATTTTTACGTTTTCTACGCAGCAAACGGTCATTGCAATGGGAATCTGTAAAACGGAGGAAGATGGAACGCGAGGAGGTCGCCCGGTCTCTCTCTCTGGCTGTTCTGCCGAAGCGGTATGGCACAGACAGCGATTCTCCTATGGAACGCGCACGTGTGGAGGCGTGTGTTCTGCGGGATTCCGTCACATTTCGGATTTGGAAAAGTTTTTTGAGTACCTGAAAAGGAGCCTGACCATTGCATGGAAGAGCGTTTTCTTCAATTTCAAGCAATACAGCTGCTTCTTAATCGCCATCATTATCGTACATATTAAGTACGGTCTGATGACGGTATCCGCACAGAATAACAACCGGATCGAATACGAGCACGTAACGGAAGAATACGACTACCACATGGTACTGAAGGATCTGAACCAGTATCAGGCGTTCTATCTGATCAACGACGAGGGTACCGTATTCAAGAGCGACATCATTTTCAAGGTAGTGCGCTATGATGAAAATCACAACTACATGAACAATGTCGATACCTACGACGTGTACCTCTATTTCACCCGCGATCCGCACGATTGCGAAGCAAGATTCCGCAAGGATTACCTGCCAGATCTGAAGGCATACGGCAATGAGGGAAAGAGCTTCTCCATCTCCACAACCTCTCTGCTGGATTTCGAGGACAACATTGCGGCAAACAACGTCACCTTTGCCTTTGTCACGCTGATCCTTCTCGCCGTCTCCATTTTCCTGCTGATGGCTCTGTACAACATCCGCATCAACCAGTACAAGTTTACATACGGTGTCTACCTGACCTTCGGCGCGGATTTCAAGATGCTGTTCAGTACGGCGTTCTGGGAGCTGTTTGTCATATCGGTCGTGACCTTTGTCCCGTCCGTGTTGATCTCCACACTGCTTTCGTTCCTCATCTACCGCACATCGGGCTACGGTTTCACATTCAATCCGTTGGCGATCGTATTCGTCGCCGTTTTCGGACTGGTCGTCATTCTCTGCTCCGTCTGGACGCCGATGAAGGTCATGTCCGTAAAGGATCCGATGTCCCTGATCGTCACGGAGGACAACTCGAACCTTGTCACCTCGCCGATGCGTTCCGTCAACATCTTCGGCGAGAAATTCCCGACCAAGTACGAGCTGTACTCGATGTGGCGTTTCCGCAAGTACAACATTCAGCTTCTGACGACAGCTATCGTGTTCTGTGCGCTGTTCATCATGGGGCTGTATATGTCCGATATATACACGACGGATCTGGAATATCCCCGTCCCCAGTTTGTTGTGGATCTGGCGGATTCCGGATTTCCCTATGACGATATCATGAGCGAGGAGCTGTACGCCATCGATGGGATCCGTGCCGTTGAGATCACGAACAACGCCACGGAAGCCAGACATATCGCCTCGCACGTCATGCTCCACCACAGCGATGTAAAGCTGTTCAAGAACCTTGTCACCTACGAAGGCACGGAATTTGACACGCACGACGAAGGCTATCGGGTCACGAACGATGTGCTCTACACCGCCATGCCGGAGGAGCAGATCCAGATCCTCAGCGATTACGATTATAAGGGCGACCTCAGCTGTCTGACAAACGGTTCCAATATGGTGGCGGTCGGCGATTCCATCTCCAATGTACGTACATTCAAGTACAAGGTGGGCGACAAGATCTGGATTGCGGTCAAGAATGGCCAGATCCGCTCCGTGGACTCCAACCTGACCGGACGTGCCCTGCTCAAGAGTCAGATCCAGTATTTCCACTTTGACTACATCGAATGCACCATCGGTGCGATCATCTATGACGTACCAAGCGGCTCCGTTCCGGTATACATGAGCATGGATCTCTATGAGCAGGTGACGGGCAAGGTTCCGTCCTCCAGTACGCTCAATTTGTACGTAAAGGATGGCATGGACAACGCGGCAGTCAGTGCGGTATACGACGAGGTGCGCGATTGGGGCAGACAATACGGTGACGTCAAGGTATCCAACACACACATCACCCTGCTCAACGAAATCGCCCGCGACAAGCATTACAGCGAACTGTTCGTATGCATTTCCCTGCTCATCCTGTGCATTTCTCCGCTGGTGTGGTTCTTCTCCCAGACGCTTTACTATCTGAAACGCGAGAAGGAATTCAACATTCTTCAGTCCATCGGCGCGGTATTCAAGGAGATCCGCCAGATCTATCTGCAAGGCGGTATGTGTATGGCAGCCATGTCGCTGGTGGTATCGATTGTCCTCAGCTATCTGGGCAGCTACATCCTGTTCTACATCTACAACGTCATCATGCCGTACTTCAGTGGCGAAAACGTGCGCTACGTATTCTATATGCCGTGGTACGCCATCCTTACAAGCATCGTGGTCTCCGTGTTCTGCGGCTTCTTCTCCACCTATCTGCCGTATCGCAGCTACATCAAGAACCGTTATTCTCTGCAAAACGGCGGTGCAGGCGGTGAACATGGCGACGAATGAGTGGAAAATCCGTATCGCTACATGCTGGAGCGATCCATCCCACGCCCTCCGTCTGAATCGGATACAGATCTGCTACATGGCAATGCGATGAAAACGTATCGGGGATGCCGTATGTATCCCCGATGCAATCGTATTTTGCGTTTTACCAACCTACTAAATCATGGAAAGGATGCCTTCTTCGATCGATGGTTGTCGGAGAAGCTGGACAGAATATATGGCAGAATACATGCTGCAAACCGAAAGCGTTATCAAGCAGTACAAGCAGTACGATACCGTCATCACCGCTGTCAACCGCGTCAGCATAAAGGTGGAACCGGGAGAATTTGTCGCCATCATCGGCACGTCCGGTTCCGGTAAAAGTACGTTTTTACATATCTGCGCAGGATTAGACTCCGCGGATGCCGGGCGCGTGCTGATTCGCGGCGAGGACATCACCAAGATGAAGCCGGACGAGCTCAGCCGCTTCCGCGGTATGAACATGGGCTTCATCTTCCAGAGACACAACCTGATCCCACAGTTTACGGCATTGGAAAACATTCTCATCCCGACGATGATGTGCAACAAGTCCGAGCTGTCCTATCAGGAAACGCTCCGTCGTCTGGTCGAAACCTTACAGCTCACCGAACGACTCCACCATCTGCCGTCGGAATTGTCCGGTGGTCAGCAGCAGCGTGTCGCAATCGCCCGTGCGCTGATCAACATGCCCGACATCGTATTCGCCGATGAGCCTACCGGAAATCTCGACCGTGCCAACGCAGACGAAGTGCTGAAGTTGCTGCTCAAGACGAAAGAGGTCATGGGGCAGACACTCATTATGGTTACGCACGACCTGTCGATCGCCGATCACGCGGATCGTATCTTCCGTATGGAAAACGGTGTTCTTTCCCTCGAAAGAGACTATGTCGGCGGCAACAAAAAGACCGGACAATATTGATCTGATCGTGGACCGGAGTGGGTACCATTCTCATTCCGGTTTTCTACGTTTTTTGGAAAGAAAGGACATTTATGAAAACCTTACTGAATATCGTCTATCGCCCTGAATATCCGGAGATCTGTCTCGTTGATTTCTTCCTGCCGGATTCGGATTCTCCCGCTCCGCTCTTTGTTTACCTGCATGGCGGTGGTCTGGAAGCCGGAAGCAGGCACTGCTCCTTCCTGTACGATCTCCCGGAACGATATGGGATCGCCGTCGCTTCGGTGGAGTATCGGATGTATCCCGACGCGCACTATCCCGACTTTGTAGAGGACAGCGCCGCAAGTGTTTCCTTTATCCGCGACTACGCACGCGAACATCTGCCATATCTGGACGTTGACAATCGATTGTTTGTTGGTGGATCGTCTGCCGGCGGGTATCTATCCATGATGCTCTGTTTTGCGCCACAGTTTCTCGGCAAATACGGCATGAAACCGACGGACATTGCCGGATACATCCACGATGCGGGACAGCCAACGATCCACTTTAATGTTCTGCGCGAGCATGGATTGGATACACGGCTTGTCCGCATAGACGACTCCGCACCGCTCTGGTATATCGATCATACGCCGCAGCCGGAGGACGTACCGCGGATGTGCATCCTATATTCAGAAAACGACATACCCAATCGTCCGGAACAGCTCGCCCTTCTCTATCGCACGATGGCGCATTTTGCATATCCGATGGAAAAAATTGAGATGCACTATTTCCCGGGATATGGTCATTGCGGCTATATTAACGCCAACGATACGGACGGCGTAAACGTATTCTGTAAGACTGTCGCGCCGTTCATACGCGGAACAAAATAATCCACACCATACAAAAAAAGGTTATCTTCATGAAAGATAGCCTCTTTTCCTATTACATTACAGCGGATATCGCCCCTCCATGGCACGGCGCAGCGTTATTTCATCTGCGTATTCCAGATCGCCTCCGACCGGTACACCGTTTGCAATCCGCGTCACCGTCACGTCAAAAGGTGAGAGGAGCTTGGCGATATACATAGCGGTCGCTTCTCCTTCCACGGTCGGATTGGTAGCAAGGATAATCTCGCGCACCGTACCGTCCCGCAGCCGCTCCAACAGCTCACGGATTTTCAGCTTATCCGGCGTGATTCCTCTTGCGGGCGACACGGTACCGTGCAGCACATGGTATACACCGCGATACTGCCGGGTCTTCTCTATCGCCAGCAACGCACGCGGGTCTTCCACAACGCAGATGGTGCTGTGATCCCGTTTGGCGGAGGAGCAAATCGGACATACCTCTGCGGTAGTCAAATTCTGGCACTCCCTGCACAGGCGAATCTCTGTTTTTGCGGCAAGAATCGCGTCTGCGAATGCTTTTGCATCCTCCTCGGAGAGCTGCAATATGTTAAACGCATACCGCATGGCGGATTTCTTACCAACGCCGTCCAGTCTGCGAAACATATCCGCCAACCGTTCCAGTGGTTCGATAACCTCGCCAGCCATATCAGAACAGACCCGGGATATTCATACCGCCCGTGATCTTGGACATGGCTTCGTTGTTCGTTTCGGATACCTTCTTGATCGCTTCGTTCACAGCGGCAACCAGAATATCGGACAGCGTTTCAATATCGTCGGGATCGACCACTTCCGGCTTGATCGTGATGGACTGCACTTCCTGCTTACCATTGATCTTCACGGTAACAACGCCGCCGCCAGCCTGGACCTCATATTCCATAACGTCCAGTTCCGCCTGCTTTGCTTCCATTTCTTCCTGCATTTTCTGTGCCTGCTTGATCATACCCTGCATATTGGTAGGACCGCCAACGCCCTTCGGAAGTCTTGCTTTCATGTTGATTTACCATCCTTTTTTATATGATTCTATGTGGATCGCGGCAGATACCACCCCAAACCGGACGATGCACACTATATATGTACCGTATCCATCCGGATTGGTTTTCTAAAACTCCGCCAATTCATCCACAGGACTTTTCTTTGCTTTGGGAGCTGCTCCCGATTCGATCGTCAAAGCGGCACCCGGCACACACAATCCGGCAGTATGGAATGCCGCAAGCAGATTCTGGGATGCGTTTCCGAGCATCTGTGCCGCAAAATCACTGGTCGCACGAACGAGGAGCCGTGTGCCATCCTCAGAAACGTAACAATCCGCTTCACCGAAAAAGCTGCCATAAATCGGATTCTGCCTGGTGATGGTCTCGCAGATCTCGCTGATGTCCTCCACCTTCCGCATTCCATTGGCTGTATCGGGCTGCTGTGTTAAGGTCGATTTCTCGGATTGATCCGGAGCATTTTCTGGTGTAGGCTCCGTTTCCTTTGCGCTCTCTGCTTTTTCCGGAAGCGAAACCGCACCGGCAGCAAGCATGGAGACCTTATCCTCCAACACCGTCAGTCGATTGTTCAGTGCCTCCATGGATTCATCCAGACGTGGATCGCACATACGCACGAGGGTGATCTCCGCCTGCAATCGCTTGGTCTGCGGTAGTCGGTTCATATCACGCATGGCATCGTCGAGAAGCTTGCATTGGTACGACAGTGCAGCCGGTGTGAATCGTCGTGCGGCATCCTTTGTCACACGCAATTCCGGCTCGGTCATGTCGAGGTATGCCGTAGGATCCTGTACATACTTGATGACAAGCATGTCGCGCCAGAATGCCGTCAATTCCTGCCAGAACACAGCAATATCGCGCGCGGAATTGGCAACGGTATCGATCATCCGAAAGAGTCCGGCGACATCCCGTCTTGCTACGGCGACCGCTGTTTTGTACACCGTTTCGATGGTGGACAGTCCGAGCACTTCCGTCACTCGATCCGCCGTTACCTCGTGGCCACCGCCGCCGCACAGTTCAAAGAGGCTGATCGCATCGCGCATACCGCCCTGTGCCTGTTTGGCAAGAATGCGTGCCGCCTCCTCTGTCAAAGCCATATTCTCATTCGCTGCAATCCTGAGCAATCGTTCAGCAATGGTATCCACGGCAATCCTGCGAAAATCGAATCGTTGACACCGGGATATGATTGTTGCCGGCAGTTTATGGAGTTCCGTCGTTGCCAGAATGAACAGCACATGTTCCGGCGGTTCTTCCAGTGTTTTCAGAAGTGCATTGAACGCACTCTGTGACAGCATATGAACCTCGTCAATGATATACACGCGCCTTTTCAGGGCAGCCGGGGTATAGTTCACACCATCGCGGATGTCGCGGATGTATTCCACGCCGTTGTTGGATGCTGCGTCCATCTCCAGCACATCTGTCGCACTGCCATTGTCGATGCTCTCACACGCAAAGCATTTGCCGCATGGATTGCCGTCGATAGGGTGCTCACAGTTCACCGCCTTCGCAAGGATCTTCGCACAGGATGTTTTTCCGGTACCACGCGGCCCACAAAAGAGATACGCGTGCGAAACCTTGCCCATTTTCGATTCATATTGCAGGACTGAGGTTT
>USGH01000139.1 GCA_900554225.1 uncultured Eubacteriales bacterium
CGCACACAGGAAAGGAAAACAGCAAATGAAAGTACAGTCGCACGGAAAACTGACGGCATTACCGCTCGGCAGCATCCACGCCAAAGGATGGCTTGCCGAACAGATGGAGCGGAGCAAAAATGGCATGGGCGGTCATCTCGACGAATTGGAGCCGGATATGATCGCCAACCCCTACATCAACTGCCAGACAGACGATGCATGGGGATCGGTAAAAGCGGGCTGGGGCGCGGAAATCTCCGGCAACTTCTGGTATGGACTGATCGGATTGGCGTTCACCCTGAATGATCCGCTGCTTCAGAAAAAAGCGGAGACGTGGGTAAACGGTGTGCTTGCCAATCAGCGTGAGGACGGCTATATGGGGACCTACACCGACGCGGACGATCGAATGGACGACTACAATGCGTGGGGGACCCATTGCGGCATGAAGGCGATGCTCGCGTATTATGAGGCGACCGGCAGAGCGGATGTGCTGGAGGCGGTGCGGCGGTGTATGCTCTGGTTCTGCGAAAACTGGAGCGGCGATAAGAAGACACGCTATGCGGGTATGTGCATTGTGGAGAGCATGGCGGTCACCTATCTCCATACCGGCGACGAGCGGCTGCTTGCATTCCTCAACGAATACATCGCTTACATCAACGACAACGACCTCTATCTTGAATCGCAGAATGCCATGCGCTCCCCCGATCTGGTCTACAATTCACAGCACAGCGCGGCATATGCTGCGGATCTTTGGATCTACGCGACGGCATATAAAGCTGGCGGCGACAAAAAGAACCTGGAAGCGATTGTCAACGGCGTCGGCAAGCTGATGCCGCGCGCACTGGGCTTCAACGGAGGCATTCCGAGCTTTTCCGAATATCTCGGTCCGGTGTATGCGTCGGTGGAAACGGAATACTGCACCTATGCATACTTTGAAAATTCCCTCATCCACATTGCGGAGGCGACCGGGGATACCCTGTACGTCGATCTCGTGGAACGGATCCTTTTCAACGGTGCGCAGGGAGCAAGAAAGAAGGACGAACACGCCATAGCATATATGTCCAGCGGCAACCAGATCCACGCGACATGGGAATCCGGCAACTATATCAGCGATATGCAGGAATACGCCCCGGTGTACCCGACCTCGTGCTGCTCCGCTACCTCCTGCTGGGTGCTGCCCGATTTTGTGCGCAGTATGGCAATGCGCGGTGAGGATGGATTGTATCTGACGGCATACGGACCGTGCGAGATCCACGCCGGAGATCTGCATATCGAGGAGGATACTGCCTATCCGTTCCGCGATACGATCCGCTTTACGATCCACGCAGACGAGGAGGTACCGGAAACCCTCCATTTCCGCGTCCCCGGCTGGTGTAAAATCGCATCGATTGCGGTAAACGGCGAGACGATCGTAGAGAACTTCGCGGGCGGCGTGTATCACGCGGTCAAGCGGATCTGGCATGACGGCGATACCGTGGAGCTGCGCTTGCCGATGGAGATTGCGGTGCGGCAGCTCGATGACTCGGAAATGTGTGCGCGTCACCCGATGGCGTTTGAATACGGTCCGCTGCTGTTTGCCTTCCCGATCCCGGAATATTGGAGAAGCGTCAAGGGCTCGCCGAGAACACCGCTGCCGGAGGGCTGGAGCTGGTACGACGTGGATGCGGTGGTTCCCTATGACAAGCGCGGCGACCAGTATGAGCAGAACGGACTGCGCCCGTACAATATCTCGTGGAACATCGCCGTGGATGAAAAAATCACTGCGGAGGATATTACCGTGGAGCTGTGCGAAGCGGACGGCTATGTGTGGGAATCCCCGCGCGTGAAGCTGCATCTGCCGGCATACAAGGCCCTGTATTCCTATCAGCCCTACGCCCGCAAGACCGTTGAGCTTTACCAGGGACCGATTGATGTGTACGGCAGCACGTATGAGATCACGCTCGTTCCCTATGGCTGCTCGAATCTGCGTATCGCCTATATTCCGCGCGCCAAGCTCCCGGCAAAACCGATGCCGAAATGGGGAAAGACCGAATAAACTGAAAAGAAAATCCGGAGCCGGAGAGCGTCCCGAAGGTGCGGGATTCTCTCCGGACAGCTCCGGTATTTTTCGGAAAACTGCGGAATTGGAGAAGCGAGACAAAATTCCGAAAAATATCGCAAAAACCTATTGACAAATGCGCCCATAGGGTGTATAATACCATTGTTGTTGAACCTAAGACAGCAGGTTACCGTAAAAGCATCCGTGCCATCCTGCCGAGGAGAGACCTCTATCGGAATATCGTATAGATGATGTCTTTTTTCGGTGCGTGTCGGAAAAAGGCTTTTTTGGTTTCCCGCGATCATACTACAAAGGAGGATACCAATAATGCCCAGCGAGAAAATTTTAGAGCAGAAGAAAGCCGTTGTGGAAGGCCTTGCTGAAAAGATGGGTCGTGCTGCATCCGGTGTTCTGGTCAAATATCAGGGTATTACTGTGGAAGACGACACCAAGCTTCGTGCTGCAATGCGTGCTGCCGGTGTAGAATATACAGTAATCAAGAATACGCTGATCGGTAAGGCGTGTGACAAGGTCGGTTTCGACGGACTGAAGTCTCACCTGGAAGGGATGAACGCCATCGCCATCAGCTTTGAAGATCCGATCGCTCCCGCAAAGATCCTGAAGGAATATGCGGACAAGATCGAAACCTTTGAAATCCGCGGCGGCTTCCTCGACGGCGCTGTTGTAGACAACAAGACCGTTGAAGAACTGGCTGCGATTCCGCCGAAGGAAGTCCTCATCGGCAAGCTGCTCGGCAGCATCCAAGGACCTCTTTACGGTCTGGCATGCGGCTTACAGGCCATCATCGACAAGTCCGGTGAAGCACCTGCCGCAGAAGAAGCTCCTGCCGCTGAATAAGCATACACTGCTTTTCCGGCAACACAAATCATCATAAAAATAACCAATTACATGGAGGATACAAAAATGGCATCTGAAAAGACCACTCAGATTCTTGATCAGATCAAGGCTCTTACCATTCTGGAACTGGCTGACCTCGTAAAGGCAATCGAAGAAGAATTCGGCGTATCTGCTGCTCCTGTAGCTGTTGCTGCCGGTGCTGCTGGCGCTGCTGCTCCCGCTGCTGAAGAAAAGACCGAATTTGACGTTGTTCTGAAGTCCTTCGGCGCAAAGAAGCTCGACGTTATCAAGGTTGTTCGTGAACTCACCGGCCTCGGCCTGAAGGAAGCTAAGGAAGCTGTAGAAGGCGCACCGAAGACCCTGAAGGAAGGCGCTTCCAAGGAAGACGCAGAAGCTATGAAGGAAAAGCTCGTAGCTGCCGGCGCAGAAGTAGAAATCAAGTAATTCCCGCGCATCCGATTTCGCGAGATTCCTTACGTTCAATAACCAGAGACAGACATCGTGGCTCTCACGGTGTCTGTTTTTTGGTGGAGCGGGTGTGTAAAATTGAATCACAGAGGAGTGTAAAATCCAATGAAACAAAAACGTGTCGTCACCATACAGGATATTTCCTGTTTTGGCAAATGCTCTTTGACCGTTGCCCTGCCGCTCCTGTCCGCCATGGGCGTGGAGTGCGCCGTGATTCCGACTGCGGTCCTCTCCACCCATACCGGCGGCTTTCCCGGCTGGACCTTCCGGGATCTGAGTGCGGATATTGCGCCGATTTCGCGCCATTGGCAAAAGGAGGGACTGACCTTCGACGGCGTGTACACCGGGTATCTCGCGTCTCCGGAGCAGGCGGCGTCGATCAAAACGTTTGTCGATATGTTCCATCCGTCCATGGTCTTTGTCGATCCTGCCATGGCGGACAACGGAAAGCTCTATCCCGGGCTGCCGGAATCGCTTGTTCCCGCCATGCGTCACCTCGTTTCCGTCGCGGATATAGCCGTACCGAATATCACGGAAGCATCCCTGCTCACCGGGATCCCGTACCGCGCACCGCTGACCTATGACCGTGCGTATATCGAGAAGCAGCTCCACGCATTGTGCGGTCTTGGTGTGAAAAAGGCTGCGATCACCGGGGTCCGCACAGAGGGAAGTGATCGGGAGGGGATCTACCTGTTGGATAGCGTGACCGGAAAGCTCGTCGAATATGATACGCTTCATTTGCCCGTTTCCTGCCACGGTACCGGAGATGTGTACGCAAGCGTTCTCTTTGGGTGTCTGACGCGCGGTATGTCCGATTACGATTCCATCCGCATTGCCGCAGAGACGACGGTATGTGCCATCCGTGCCACCATCGACGATCCCGACCATTGGTACGGCGTGCGGTTTGAGGACGCGATCCCGACCCTGCTGCGCGAGATTGGACTTGTGTGAATCAACGAAATTCCCCCATGGAGCGGCTTGAAACGGGACTGTTCCATGGGGGAATTTGCGTCATGGAGCGCAGCGGAGAAACAGGATAAGTGCAATAGATAAAATGAATATGTAATAAATGCACATTTAACACTGTTTTTTTTTTTTTTTTTTTTTTTTTTGGTTTTTGGGGGGGTTTTTGAAGGGGCGATTTTGGATTTATTGAAATTATTTGATTTATTTTTTAGAAAATTTTTTTTTTTATATTTAAAATTTTTTTTTTTTTAAATTTAATTTTAAATTTTTTTTTTTTTTTTTTTTTTTTTTTTTTTTGAGGTTTCAGAAGCGGTTTTTCAAGTGACCATATTGCATATAATGACATAATGTGATATAATATGTCACAACATTCTATATCAAAAGACATTGGAGGATTCCCATTTATGTGTACAAAAACTGCCAAAACCACGGTTCTGTGTCTGCTTGCGGCAATTTTGACCTGTGGTACGTTTGTATCCTGCGGTAACAATGCGTCGGTGGAAACTGCTCCCACGAACACCGATACCGTGTCGGATACACAAACGGAAATTGAAACGGAGACGACTGTCGCGGATACTGTCACCGAAAAATACAGCGGTCACGATTACGGTGGCTACGAGTATCGGATCCTGTCCTATAGCCCCGGAGACTTCTTTTATTTCAAGATTGGACCGGAAGCCAATGAGATTTATTTCGAATCGGAAACCGGGGACAGCTACAGCGACGCGGTCTACAAGCGCAATCTCATGGCGGAGGAGCTTTTGAACATCAAAATTTCTCCCATCTGGGGCGGCAATACAGGTGATATTTCTCCGCTCGTTACCAAACAGGTACAGGCGGGAGATGACAGCTGCGATCTAATCCTGCAAAGCCTATCCTACAACATCACGCTTGGCACCGAGAAAAAGGTACACAATCTCAAGGCGCTTTCCGGTATAGATCTCTCTGCCGACTGGTGGGATCAGAATATCGTGTCGAATTTCACCTACAAAAACGAGCTGCTCTACACAGTGGCGGGTCACTATAATGTGTACGACGACTACGCGGTCCCGGTGATTTTCTGCAACAAGCACATGATAGAGCAGTATGGCCAGGACGATCCGACCACGCTGGTCAAGGAAGGCAAATGGACGCTTGAAAATATGATGAAGATCGCCGCGGCAGGAACCGTGGATTTGAATGGCGACGGCAAAATGGACGAGTCCGATTCCTTCGGCTTCACGGACAATACCGGCGCGCTTTATCACCTGATGTGCGGCTCCGGTGCGCTCAGTACACGGCTTGACGCGGACGGAAAACCGGTCATCACGTGCAAGGAGGAAGTGTACCTGAATGCGGCGGAGAAGATCTACGACACGGTGATCTGCTCCGGCTCCATCTGGCAGGGACAGAACGCAACCTGTCGTGTCATGATGAAGGAAGACCGCAATATGCTCTATTACGAGCTGCTGGGTGGCATCAACGAATTCCGCGACATGGAGTCCGACTTCACCCTGCTGCCGTTGCCGAAGGGATCGGAGGAGCAGGAGAGCTACAGCGCGCTCATCAATCCGATCTGGTGTACGGCGATGGCGATTCCGGTCACGGTTGCCGATCCGGAGCGCAGTGCTCTTGTGCTGGATGTGATGAGCGGCTACTCCACCGATACCGTCAACAAGGTGCTGTATGAGCTGATCCTCGGCTCCAAGCTGATCCGCGATCCGGAAACGCTCGATATGCTCGACTACGTGCTTGCCTCTAAGGTATACGACTGGGCGGAAGGCTATAGCTGGTTCAACGATCTGAACAGCATGTTCGGTGCACAGACACGCGCAAAGAGCTTCACCATGTCCTCTATGGTGGAGAAGAAATTCACCGCCGCCCAAACCAAGCTCGACGCGATGCTTGCCATGATGGATGAGCAGCTTGCCGAATAACACCGTTTCCCCGAAAAAAGATGCCGTTTTGTCAGATATGTGCGATTTGTGTGTGTTTTCACCGGATACTTCGCGCCAATCCCTTGACACAGCGGCATTTTTGTGTTACCATTATGTTGTATTTTCATGAGAATTATGAAATGAGGAGAGAAAAATGGATCATATGTTACATGGATGCGCCGTGGTGGGACAATCCGGCGGACCGACTGCTGCCATCAACGCCACCCTTGCCGGAGTGATTCGCGGCGCGTACAATGCGGAGGAGATCGCCACGCTGTACGGTATGCGCAACGGGATTGAGGGACTGCTCAAGGAGAGCCTCATCGACCTGACCGCACGGTTTACCGCAGAGGACGGCGCGCTCGATACGGAAGCCCTCGACGATCTCATCCACACTCCCGCCGCCGCGCTTGGGTCCTGCCGGAAAAAGCTGCCCGATCCGCACACCGACACGGCATTTTATGAAAGCTTGATTTCCATTTTCCGGAAGCTGAACGTCCGCTATTTCTTCTATATTGGCGGCAATGACTCCATGGATACCGTCGCCAAGCTCACGGAATATCTGAAAACCTCCGATTACGAAATGCGCGCGGTCGGCATCCCGAAAACGATCGACAACGACCTCGCCGGAACCGATCACACCCCCGGATTTGGTTCCGCCGCCAAGTATATCGCCACCACCATGCAGGAAATCGTGCGTGACTGTGCCGTGTATACCGTGCCTGCCG
>USGH01000140.1 GCA_900554225.1 uncultured Eubacteriales bacterium
CGCAGGGTATCTCCGGCAAGAACCGCGACCGGCTCATCGAATTTCTTATGGCAGGCCGGCTTTCCTCTGCGGAGATCGTCGTCATCCATGCAGGGCAGATCGTCGTGGATCAGGGAATAGGCGTGAACCATTTCCAGTGCGCAGGCAAAGGGCATTGCCGCTTCTTCACTGGCTCCGAACAGCTTCGCAAACTGGAGACAAAGGAACGCCCGGATCCGTTTGCCGCCGCCGAGAAGCGAATACTGCATCGCGTCCGCCGTGACGGTATTCCCTGCCATGCCTTCCTCAAAATACCGCTTGCACGCTTCTTCCGTTTTCTGCGCCGCCTCATGGAGCATATTTTCGAGTTTTTTCTGGTTTTCCATTGTTGTTTCCTACTTTTATATGCCGATATACCGTTACGCCTTCATATCGGTTTCTGTCAGGGTACCGTCCTCACCGCGCTGTAGGATCTTTACCTTTTGTTCGGCGGCATCAAGCTTCTGGTTGCAGAATTTCACCAGAGATACGCCCTCCTCAAACAAGGCAAGGGACGTATCCAGCGGTGCATTGCCGCCCTCCAATGCGCGGACGATCTCCTCTAAGCGTGTCATTGCGGCTTCAAACGTGATCTCACTCATAATTCTTCCCCATTCTGCGTAGACTCTGTTCTCTCGTTCGGATGTACGGCGGATACGGTCGCGTCGATGGTGCCGTCACCGGTTTCCACACAGATCGTATCACCGGTATGCACATCGCGGATGCTCTTGACCACACCGCCCGTTTTGTCATACACCGCGCTGTAGCCGCGTGACAATACAGCAAGCGGATTCAGTGCGGACAGCTTGGCACACAGACTCTGCATCGCTGCCTTACGGTTTGTCAGAGTCTGCTCTGTCAGATGGGTGAGCCGTTCTCCTGCCATCGCGGTCTGCATTTTTTTATCGTCAATAAAGGACATCGGGTTGGTCAACACCCGTGTCGCCGCAAAATACGACAGCTTTTCCCGTCGCGCGGCGATCATTGCGGATAGGACTGCGGCTTCCCGCACGACAATGTGGTCGATCTTGCGCTTGAGCTCTCCGGTTTCCGGTACGGCAAGCTCGGCGGCTGCGGAGGGGGTGGGGGCGCGTCTGTCGGCAACGAAATCACAGATGGTAAAATCCGTTTCGTGTCCGACCGCGGAGATCACCGGAATTGCCGATGCCGCGATTTCCCTTGCCAGCTCCTCATTGTTGAACGCCCACAGATCCTCGATGGATCCGCCGCCTCTGCCGATGATGATCACATCCACGCTCCGCTTTTCGTTGAAATAGCGAACTCCGTCGATGAGCTGCGGCGGTGCGTCCGGCCCCTGCACGAGAGAGGGATACAGAATCAGCGCAGCAAACGGAAATCTTCTGCCGCAGACATTGATCATATCGCGAATGGCCGCTCCTGTCGCCGAGGTGATGATCCCCACGCGGGACGGGATCTTCGGCAGCGGCTTTTTACGGGACGGATCGAATAGTCCTTCTGCCTCAAGCTTCCGTTTGAGCTGTTCATAGGCGATATACAGCGCGCCTACCCCGTCCGGCTCCATAGAATCGCAGTAGATCTGGTACTGTCCATCCCGCACAACTGCAGAGATTCTGCCATGTGCAACGACCTTCATACCGTCCTCCGGTAAAAACGCCAGTTTCGCGGCAGAGGAACGGAACATGATGGCGCGGATCATCCCGCCTTCGTCCTTTAAGGTGAAGTAATAGTGACCTGTACTGTAGTGATTTTTGAAATTGGAGATCTCGCCCTTCAGATACACGTCGGTCAGGCGCGGATCGTGGTCCAAGATGCCCTTGATGTATGCATTGAGCTGGGTAACGGTCAGCGCGCCCGGAAATTTCGGATTGTCCATATGCCCTCCCGTTATCCTTTCAGAGCTCTGTATCTTTAAGCCGCAGGTATGTTTTTCTGGCAAGCAGGCAGACACCGGATGCGTTGTCGGACGAAAACTGCGCTTCGGCAAAGCTGCCATAGGGAGACAGGATCTGCCGGATATACCGGGAGCTCATCACCCCGCCTGCGTACAGGATCGGCAAATCCGGATATCGATTGCGCAGATTTTTGGTCAGCTCCTCCAGTGTGCGTCCGATCGTTGCAAGCACATACGCACTGGTCGCGGCAGGATCGCCCGTTTCGTCGTACAGTCCCGCCGCTTTGTTCTCCACACCGGAGAGATTGCAGGTGAAATCGTGTACGGAGAGCCGATCACGCCGGAGCTTTCCGGTATAGCGCAGTGCCAACGTATCCATCGCCGCGCCGCACGGGAAGGATAAGCCCATTTTCACACCGGTGCGATCGATGACCTGTCCCGCGTTGAGATCCAGTGTACCGCCGATATGCTGCACAGACAGGATTTTTTCCGCATCCGGCTGAGCAAGCAGAATATCCGTGGTGCCGCCGGACACATGAAACGCAAGAAACGGTGCGGCAAGCAATGCATCGAGATCGTTTTCCCCGTTGCGGGACGCCGAATACGCCGCCGCCATCACGTGCCCCGCCTGATGGGAAAACATATATAACGGAACCCGGAGCGCGGCGGACAATACCTCACCAGCTCCCTCACCGACGAGAAAGCACGGCATATACGAGCCTGCACTGTCACGCGGTGCGCGGGATACCCCAATGGCAGACAGCGTTTCCCCCGTCGGCAGATGTTCCCGGAGCATGGCAGCAATCTGCGGCAGTGCCTTCACATGGAGAAAGACCGCATCGCTCTGTCGAAGTCCCCGTTCTCCCGGACGGACCGGCAGCAGGAGCTTTTGGTTGACTAAGATATTGCCGGTATCGTCGCACAGTGCCGCCGAGGTGGTATAATTGCTGGTATCCAGTCCGAGATACAGTGCCATTTTTACGCTTCCGCTCCCTCTTTTTCCGGATCCGCGGCATTTGGAATGTCTTCCGTACCATCTGCTTTCGGCTCCGATACGATCTTCCCGTTGTCTCTTGCGAGGGTATTGAGAATCCCGTTGATGAATGCTGGAGAGGACGCGTCATCATATTCCTTGGCAAATTCCACGATCTCGTTGATGACGGCACGTGCCGGTGTTTCGGTATACAGAATCTCATACACCGCCAGCCGCAGGAGACTACGTGTCACACGCGCCATACGGGAAACCTTCCACTTTACAGCGTATTGCTCAATCGAACTGTCTATTTCGGAAAGATGCTCCGCCGTTCCGAGAAAGGTATCGCGGATGTAATCGGTATAGGCAACCTCCGCCTCCTCCTTGTTTGCATAGTAAAAATCGATTGCTTTTTCTTCTTTATGAAATTCCCAGGCAAACAGAAGCGTAAATACAACACGTCTGCTTTCGTGCCGGGATAAGGGCTTATTCTCTGTCATGGTCATGCGTCACGCAGCCTCCGAACCAATCTTTCCGACGGGATATTCCACGTCTGGTTTTGTTATCCATTCATACAGATAATATTATACACAATTCCTCGGCGTATGTCAATGGATACACAACATAAATATTCATTCCTTTTCTGTTTTATGCAGAGCATTTTCCACATTTCTCCACACGCACCGCTACTTACCGCGAAAATCCGGTGAAAAATGGCGTATACTTGCGGCGTCCGGGCGCATACTTGTGGTATCTGCAATCGAATGGAGGCAATCTTTATGCGGCACATGCATCTCTGTATTCTTTCCCTGCTCTGCGCGTTTTTTCTCCTGTTTCCGCAGGCGGCATTCGCGGACAAACCGATCCGCTGGGCGGAATTACACATCACCCAGACCGCACTCAAAGACTGTGTGACAGCGGACATTTCCTCACACAATACGGATCTGCCGACACCGCTTGTGGAATTGCTTGCGGTTCTGGGGGTGCGCTATGGCGGAGACTTCAAACGGTACAGGAAAGCGGATCTCGACACGATTCTCGAAAAATACGCAGCCGGCACAGATTTTCAGGAAATTGCCGCCAATGACAAGCTTTATACCTATTATAAAAAGGTGTACGGTGCCGTTTTCGGCGGATTTGTCGGGCAGCATCGGGTTTGGCGGGACAATACATGGACGGAAGAATACGGTGTGCAGGTCTTTTCCCCGATCGCAGCCGGATGGAGCTATTCCCACTATGACGATTTCGGTGCGGCACGTTCCTATGGGTATCGGCGGGAGCATCTGGGGCACGATCTGATGGGTACGGTCGGCACTCCGGTCATTGCAGTGGAATCGGGGGTGGGTGAGGCGTGTGGGTGGAATCGATTTGGCGGCTGGCGGCTTGGGATCCGTTCCTTTGACGGTCTGCGGTATTACTATTATGCACATCTGCGCAAGGGGCATCCGTATGCCGATGTGCATGAAGGCGATATTGTCTATGCCGGAGAGGTGATCGGATACATGGGCATGACCGGCTATTCCACCAAAGAGGACGTAAACAACATCAACGTTCCCCACCTCCATTTCGGCGTACAGCTCATTTTCGATCCGGCGGAAAAGGACGGCAATACGCAGATCTGGCTCGATCTCTATGAATACACGCGCTTTCTCGACCGGTACCGCGCCCAAACGGAATCCGAGGATGGTGAGCGACACAGCTTGCATATCCGTATTCCGGAAAACGCATGGGACTGACCGCGCTCCTACACCGATTTCTTCTATATTTCAGAGGGCACAGGACGGCAAAAAGCAGCATGGAAGAAATCCACACTGCTTTTTCATGGCACAGAATGTTATTGCGTTGTCGGATTACGGATTTTCCGGAGTTTCGGGAGCTTCCGGGTTCTCGGGTTTTTCCGGGGTTTCCGGTTCCTGGATCTCTACAGTCGCCTCGGTCACGTAGGTATTGCCTGCGATGGTGAGGGATACGGTGTATTTGCCGGAGGACAGGGCTTTCGCAAAGGTGATCACAAGCTTGCCGTCCCGTACTTCCAGTACGCCGTCCTGCGCCTCGCCGTCTGCCTTCACGCCAATGAGCTTCACGGAGGAGGCATCCAGGTTCGTAATGTCAAAATCCGGGGTTACGGTGAGGGTATTCTCTGCCGCTTCCATCGTGAAACGCGGGGTATCGCCGAGCATGACAAGCTTCACTTCTCCGCGATCGACTACAAATTCCACGTGGTGCAGGTAGGTATCGGACACATTCACCGTCTCCACCTTATTGTCCTTCGTCAGTCGGATCACATGGGCATCCTTGGCAAGGGAAAGCGTCGTACCGTCCACGGTGATCGTCGAGCCGGTATAGCCGGTCACAAAGCCTTCTGTCACATGCTCCGTCTTCTCGGAGGTGATGCTGCCGTCCGATCCGGTGCGATAGTCAGAGCCGACCTCCAGCGTTGCCGTGGAGAGCTTCACTTCAACGGTGTTCGTGTCAAAATTGTAGACGGTGTATTCCACATACGCGCGTCCATCCTCCAGCACCATGCCGTTGACTGCGAGAATACGAACCGCTGCCGCGTTCAGATCGTAATTGCCGAGACTGCCGTCGCTGATATAGAGTACCCGGAGCGTCTCCACGGTACCGACCTCGTTGTTCATCACTGCGGTAACGGATGCGCCGTCGTTCACCGTGATCGTAGAGCTGTATGCGCCGCGGCGGGTCATGAGCTTGCCGTTGTCGTTCACCAGAATGAGGGTGTTCTCATCGGTGATAAACTGCGCGCCCTGCATACCCACAACGGAGGATACGGATTCCGCATCGCCGGTGTGGAGCGTGTAGTAATTCCGGCTGTTGAGCGTGATGGTGGTGTTCTTTGCGGACTGGATCTGGAACGCGATCTCATCGAGGGACTTGCCGCTCTGGATGAAGGCGTTCGTGCCGGACACGATCAGACCGTTTTCTATCTGCGGTGCAATGAGGGTATAGGTGTCTGCCGCTACCGTGTACCGATAGAGCTGCCCTTCGCGAACGCTGCTGTCGCTGACAGAGACGTTCTTCGTCTCGCCGTTCACGGATACAGTCGCCACATATCGGAATGCGCCGTTTTCATAGACACGATACGAATCGGACAGGGCGACAAGGTATTCGCTGCCGCGCACGTTCACTGCGCCTTCATGGAGTGCGACGATGGTATTCTTATACACAACGGCATGGACATTCGCACCCAGGGTCAGTGCATCGCGGATAGACGCGGTCGGAATGCCTGCGGTCTCGTTGCCGAGCGTATAGTTCAGGTCGCCGATCTTTGCCGTGCCGGTCGTGATCTTACGAACGGTTCCGGAAACGATCTCGAGGGTTTCGGCGATCTCCAATTCCTTTGTGTTCTTGTTGAAGTAGTAGAGTACATAGTCGCCGGATGCCGCGTTGTCTGCGTTTCTGTAGCCGCCGGTCAGCTCTGCCTCGGTGAGGTTGCCCGCCAGATTGATCTTGCCGTCCTTGTCTACGCCCAGCCTGCCCATCGAGAAGCTGCGTAAGATACCGCGGGCCGCCGTTTCGGAGCCGCCGTCAAACTGAAGCGTGATCCGGTAGAAGCCAAGCAGCGGTTTGAGGTCGTCGATGGATTCTATCTTTGTGAGCTTGCCGTTGTCGTCGTAGGCATGGAGGATCAGCTCGTTGTTGTTTGTCGCAAGAGAGTCGGAATACTTGTCCACAAGGGTGTATTTCACACCGCCGATCTCTACGGTCTTGTTGTCGGAGCTGATTTTCACCTCGTCAAAAGCCTTCGACTGGCTGGTAGCGACTGCGGAGAGGACATTCTGTTTGCCGTTTTTCGTCTGGTAGATCACACGGAACGATGCGCCGAGCTGATCATTTGCACTGCCGGACAGATGCATATCGGCAAACGGGACGGTCATGTAGAAGCTCTTGCCGTCGGATCCCACGCAGGAGAGGGTGACATAGTCGTTCTTGACCACGGTATCCTCGATGGTGGTGTACTGATTCGTGGAAACGAGCGTTGCTTCCGCCATGCTGTAGCCGAACACTTCCTCGATGATGGAGGTGGATTCGTAGTACACGTTGCCGTTCGGTGCCGTTTTGCCAAGAAG
>USGH01000141.1 GCA_900554225.1 uncultured Eubacteriales bacterium
CCGCAGAGTCCTTCTTCCTCGTCCTTTGGTGCGCCGCAAGGCAACAATAAAATCTACACGTATGACGTGGTATTCTCCATTGGTGAAGCCAAGATAAACAACCAAAGCAAAACGCAGTTTCCTTATAAAAGCAAACCCCAATCCGCCGACTGCAAGTCAGAAGCCCCGCGCCAGCGGTGACAAAAACAGGACCCCGTGCGGAGTCCCGTTTTTTTGTCACCGCTCTTCCCGGTAGTAGGCAATGCCGAGGGAGGCAGGCGGCTGGTTTTCTCTTTTTTTGCGGAGACTGACCACGATCAGCACCACGATGGTGACAACGTAGGGGATCATCTGCACAAGGTCGATGAGGTAGTTGGAGATCGTGATGCCGAGGAGGTTCGGGAGGTACTGGTAGAGCCAGTAGAGCATACCGAAGAGGTACGCGCCCCAGATGCCGTTGAGCGGCCGCCATGTGGTGAAGATGACGAGCGCGACTGCCAGCCAGCCGAGTGCTTCGATCTGCCCGGTGGTCGCCCAGATGCCGCGGTTGTAGTCGAGGACGTAATAGAGTCCGCCGATCCCGGATATGCCCGCGCCGATGCAGGTGGCGAGGTATTTGTACCGGGTGACGTGGATCCCGGCGGCATCCGCGGTGGCAGGGCTTTCCCCGATGGCGCGCAGATTCAGACCGACGCGGGTCTTGTTGAGAAAGAGGTGCAGTCCGACGGCGAGCAGGATCGCGACGTAGACGAGAAAGCCGTAGGAGAGGAACATTTCGCCGAACACGCCCGCCTTATCCCAGCCGGGAATCACCTTGGTGGAATACGCGGAGAAGGCGAGGGGAGCCGCCGTATAGCTTGCGCCGTTTAAGAGGAACACGCCGCCGAAATTTGCCACGCCCATGCCGAAGGTGGTGAGCGCAAGACCGGTGACGTTCTGATTGGCGCGCAGGGTGATGGTGAGGAACGCATAGATGAGTCCCCCGACCATGGCGGCAAGAAACGCGCATACCAGGGAGAGGAGCACGCAGATGAGGGCGGAGGGATTGGCGGCGTTGTGTTCGTAGAAATACGCGCTTGTGAAGCCGGCAAACCCGCCGAGGTACATGATGCCGGGAACGCCTAAGTTGAGGTGGCCGGATTTTTCGGTGATGGTTTCGCCCATGGAGCCGTACATGATGATGGTGCCGAACGGGATGGCGCGGATGACCCATGCGATGAGGTTCTGAAGCATCAGTCAACTACCTCCTTTTTATCGATTGCGGAATGGCCGCGGAAAACGAGCCGATACTGGATGAAAAATTCGCTGCCGAGGATACAGAAGAGGATCACGCCGGAGATCACGTCGGAGGCGAAATCGTTGAGGCCGTAGGAGGACGCGATCTCCCCGGCGCCGCGGGACAGGAATACGAGCAGGAACGAGATCAGCGTCATGTAGAACGTATTGAATTTGGCGAGCCACGCGACGATGATGGCGGTAAAGCCTCTGCCGCCCGCGGAGGTGGTGGCGATGGTCTGGTCCTTTCCGGCGACGATGAGGAATCCGGCGAGGCCGCAGATGGCACCGGATAGCGCGAGGGTGCGCATGGTGACCTTTTTCACGTCGATGCCGGCATAGCGCGCGGTATTTTCACTGCCGCCGACGACGGAGATCTCGTAGCCGTGCTTCGTGTATTTGAGGTAGATGTACATGAGGACGGTGAAAACGATGACGACGATGACGTTGATGGTATAGCGTGCGCCGAAGATGGAGGGGAACCAGCCCGCCTTTGTGCCCATATTGATGGAGCCGAGGGAGGATGCCTGTCCGCGGAAGATATTGGTGCAGCAGGCGACGATGGAAGTGGCGATGTAGTTCATCATGAGGGTGAACAGGGTTTCGTTGGTTCCCCAGTGCGCCTTGAAGAACGCGGGGATAAACGCCCAGAGCGCGCCGCAGAGGACGCTTGTGACGAGCATGACGAGGAGTAAGAGCCAGTTGGGCATGGCTTTGCCGAAAAAGATCATGCAGCAGGCGGACATCAGTCCTCCCATAAGGATCTGCCCCTCCGCGCCGATGTTCCAGAAGTGCATCTTGAACGCCGGAGCGAGAGCCACGCCGACGATGAGCAGGGTCACGAGGTCGCGGATGAGCCACATAAAGCGGAGCTTGCCGCCAAAGGAAGCCATAAACATCACGCCGTAGACCTTGAGCGGATTGAGACCGGCGACGGCGGTGATGAAGACTGCGTCGAGGACGAGGGCAAGAACGATGGCGACGGCGCGCACGAGGATTTTGTGGGACATCGGCACGTTATCGCGCTTAGTCATACGGATGAGCGGTTCTCTGACCTGTCCGCTCGCGGAGTTTTGTTTCATAGGCGTTCCTTTCTCTGTTGCTTGCGGGACTTGTCCCGCGCTCTATATTTTCGACTTGCAGTCACGCTATCCGCGCGGCAGGTACAGAGTACCGTTCCGCGCGGTTTGCAGTGTACCTGCGGGCAGGTGCTTTGACTTGCAGTCGGCTTATCAAACTGCGTTTGCGGATTTCCTATGTTTTTTTATAAGGAATCGGCGTTTGGCTTTGGTCGCTTGTTTTGGTTTCTTCAATGAGGAATACCTCATCGCTCTTGTAGATTTAATTGCTCCTTGCGGGGGCACCATAGAGCGGGGAGAACGGGATTTGCGAATCCCTTTCTCCCCACCCTCTGGACTCCCCCCCTCTTTCCTGGGGGATCGCTGCGGCGGGATATTGGGCTGCCGCGGGCTTGGGGCAATATAGGATTCCGGTGTCCGGTGCTATCGCTTATCGCCACTTCGACGTGGTGTTTGGGTGCTTTGTGTTCGATCCGGTATTGTTCGCGTTTCAGTTGGTCTTGTTTGGCTTGTATCGTTTATTTTTCATTATTGGGTGGAAAAAAGACGCTGTTTGTTTGGCTTTGATGCACGTTTTTTTGATTACCGCTGACCGCGACTATTGTACCAATTTCGTTTGATGCAAGTCCATTTCATCAAATAGGCTGGGCAGAACCATATTGTATAAGGCGTTCGTGCGGTTTAGGCTTCTAATGATCTGGTTTTCCATAACGTTATCAACCAAAACAAACGACCCAATCGCGGTCAGCGCAAATCCTACGAAAGAACATAGCAAAACACCACGTAGCCGCAGGCACGAACGACCTATCCCCCAATAATGAAAAACGTGCGATACAAGCCCAACAACCCGACTGAAACGCGAACGATACCAGCCCGAACACAGATAGTAAAACTATATTCGGAACTGGGGATTATCGACTTGCACCGGATACAGAAATCCTATATTGCCCCAAGCCCGCGGCAGCAGTAATGCCCCGCCGCAGCGGATTCCCCGGGTGGATGAGGTGGAGTCCAGAGGATGGGGAAGGAGGGCTCCGCAGAGTCCTTCTTCCTCGTCCTTTGGTGCGCCGCAAGGCAACAATAAAATCTACACGTATGACGTGGTATTCATCCCTGGTGAAGCCAGAAAGAAGGTCAAAGGAATAACGTAGATTCCTTATAAAAAATCGAAAGAAATCCGCCGACTGCAAGTCCAAAAAGCCGTACTGCAAGTACACCGAAGCCGCGCGGGACGGTACTGGATGCCGTGGCATCCGCGTACCTGCCGCGCTCAATATGCCGACTGCAAGTCGTAAAAAGCCGTACCGCAAGTACACCGAAACCGCGCGGCGCGGTACTGGATGCCACGGCATCCTCGTACCTGCCGCGCCATAACGTGACTGCAAGTCCAAAATAAAAGGGCGGGACAAAGTCCCGGATATACGAAAGGAGCATACCCAATGTCAAACCTCTTTGAAAAGTTTGCCGCACTCAAACGGCAGATCGCCGGCAACAGAGAAAAAATGGGCTACGAATTTTCGTTCGGCATGACCCGCGAGGAGCAGAGCCACATCACGCCGCCCCCGCGCTACATCGTCCGGATCCTCTCCGAGCTGGAGTATGCCATCCGGCTGTCCGAATACCGGGAGCACGCGTTCGATACCCTCGTGGACGGCGCACTCGACTTTCTCGCCGACTGTATGGAATCCGAGGGCGCCGTCACCCGCACCGCCGCATCTGCCTGTGAACGGCTCCTCCTCCCTCTCGCGGACGCCGCGCGCGAATTTTCCCTCATCCTTGTCGGTCATGCCCATATCGACATGAACTGGATGTGGTCCTTTGACGAGACCGTCGCCGCCACCGTCGCTACGTTCACCACCATGCTGCGGATCATGGACGAATACCCCACCTTCACCTACGCGCAGTCCCAGACCTCCGTGTACAAGATCATCGACGACTACGCACCCGCCCTCAAGCCCCGCATTCTGGAGCGGATCCGCGAGGGCAGATGGGAGATCACCTCCTCCGCGTGGGTCGAGACCGACAAGAATATGCCCGACGGCGAATCCCTCCTCCGGCACATCCGCCTGACCAAGGAATACCTCCGCGACCACTGGGACATCGACCCCGCTTCGCTGGACATCGACTTCTCGCCCGATACCTTCGGCCACAGCGCGAACATTCCCGAGATCGACCGCTCCGCCGGGGTGAAGTATATGTACCACTGCCGGGGTCTGGACGGCGACAACGCCCTGTACCGCTGGAGAGGCGCGTCCGGCGCGGAGCTCTTGGTCTATCGCGAACAGGACTGGTACAACAGCGCCGTCAATCCCGAGATCGCCATGCGCGTCTTTGACATCTCGCGCCGCTGCGCCGGACTGAAAACCGGGCTTGTCGTATACGGCGTGGGCGACCATGGCGGCGGTCCGACCCGGCGGGACGTGGAGCGCGCGCTGGAGATGATGGAGTGGCCCATCTTTCCGGCGATCCGCTTCGGCACCTTCGGCGAATATTTCCGGATCGCGGAATCCGTGCGGGAAGCACTCCCCGTCGTCGCGGGCGAGATGAACTGCACCTTCCCCGGCTGCTATACGACGCAGAGCCGGATCAAGCGCGGCAATCGGCGCAGCGAACGTGCCTTACTCGAAGCCGAATCCGCAGTCGCCATGGCGCATCTCGGCGCGGGCTACGATATGCCCCACCATGCCCTGGATACCGCGTGGCAGAACACCCTGTTCACCCATTTCCACGACATTCTGACCGGCTCCTGCGTCCAGGACAGCCGGGAATACGCGATGGGACTCTTCCAGACCGCCCTCTCCACGGCGCAGACCACGACCTCCCTCGCCCTCTCCGCCCTGTCCGACCGGATCGATACGACCGCGCTGCTCACGGATGGCGACGCCAACGCGCAGTCTGAGGGTGCCGGGGTCGGATACGGGATCTCCGCGTTTGCCGGTCATGCCGTTCCGGAGCGCGGTATGGGTCTGACCCGCGTGTGGCACGTGTTCAACACCACCGCTGCCGCCAAGTCCGAGCCGGTCGAGATCACGGTGTGGGACTGGGTCGGCGATATGCGCTATGTGCGTGTGACCGACGCGGATGGGAAGGAGCTTCCGTTCCAGATGCTCGACGGCGGTTTGCAGCACTATTGGGATCACAAATTCTTCCGCTTCCTCGTCCGTGTGGCACTTCCGGCGTTCTCGTATGCCACCGTGGTTCTCCGGCCGCGCGCGATGGAAACCTATCCGGTTCACTTCCAGGGGCAGATCCGCACCGATCACGCGGCGGCGGACTTCGTTCTCGACAACGGGAAGCTCCGCGCCGTCTTTGACCGGACAAACGGCGAGCTGCTCTCTCTGCAAGCGGCGGATGGGCGGGAAATGCTCTCCGGACGCGGCGGTCTGACCCTTGTCGATACCACACGGCGCGGCGACAGTGCCTGGCAGATCGGCGATACGCTGGCGAAAACCCCCGTCACGGATACCGCCAATCCGCACTACACCTGCGGCGGGCCGCTGCGCTCCGGCTTCGGCTGCGACTACCGGATCCGCTCCTCCCGTGTGTCCGTCGAATACACCCTGGACGCCGGGGACGACTTCCTGCGTGTCAGGATCCATGCGGACTGGTCGGAGGTGGGCGGCGAGAAGATCCCGGTTCTCGTCTACGGTGTGCCGCTGCGGGACGATGTGACAGGTTTTGCCTACGACGTTCCGGCGGCAAGCGTGGAAAGACCGGCAGCAGACGCGGATCGTCCGGGGCTGACCCACATTGCGGCGGTCGCGGCGGGGGAGACGGTTCCGGCGATCGTATCCGACAGCAAATACGGCTTCCGCGGTATGGCACGGGACGCGCTGCGCGGAGAACCCGCCCGGATGCAGTGTACCCTCATCAATTCCGCCGTCAACCCGGATCCGTACCCGGAGCGCGGCATCCACGACATCACGCTGTGCGTAGGCTATTTCGCGGCAGACCCGGCGGAGAGAAAGCGGCAGGTGATCGCGGCAAACGCCCCGGCGGTATACGTCAGTGCATCCCGTCACACAGGCACGCTCGCCCCGGTCGGCACACTGCTCGATGCGGATGCCGGAGAAGCGGTGATCACGGCGATGTGGGAGGAGGACGGAGCGATCCATGTCCGCGCCTACGCACCGGAATCCGCCGCCGTTCTGCGCGTTCGCCTGCCGGAGGGGTACGCCGATGCCGCCGTCGTAGACACGATGGGGACGGTACTGCGTCCGTGCGCCATTGCGAATGGCTATGCGGAGTGCGAGATCCCGGCGCGCGCCATCCTCACCCTGCGGGTGCAGCGATAATCCGGGACTGTGTCCCGCGCCCTTTTTCCGGGGACTTGCAGTCTGCCTACCGAACAAGTTCGGCGGATTGGTGCTGGAACTTGCAGTTGGCTGATCAAACGGCGGTTGGCTGATTTCCTTTGTTATTTATAAGGTAACTGCGTTTTGCTTATATCGTTAGTATTGGTTTCTCCAATGCGGAATACCACGTCATACGTGTAGATTTTATTGTTGCCTTGCGGCGCACCAAAGGACGAGGAAGAAGGACTCTGCGGA
>USGH01000142.1 GCA_900554225.1 uncultured Eubacteriales bacterium
GCCGGATGAACAGAGTGAAAAGGCATACTTGCTTCGTGTAACCATCAATCTTTGCAAGGACGTGCTCAAGAGCGCATGGCATCGGCGCGTTACCCCCATGATGGAGGGGTACGACGCACCGCACCCGCAGAACGGACCCGAAGCGGAGGCGGTGGCAAACGAGGAAAAACAGCTTCTTTATGATGCAGTGCTGGCGCTGCCGGCCATTTATAAAGATGTTGTGCTGCTGTTTTACTATCATGACATGCCCACCGGAGAAATCGCTAAGGTTCTGAAAATCCCGGAGGTCACGGTGCGGACGCGATTAATGCGCGCGCGCACGCGGCTGGGAGCAGCCTTGAAGGGAAGAGTAAAGGATGAAGCTTGAGCAATTCAAAGAGATTGCGGACGACCAGTTACGCGACTTGACGGTGGATGAACCCATGGACAAGCGCATTCACCAGGGAGCGTGCTCCATACATGTTCGCCATAAGCCGCGCGTGCCGCGGGCGGCAGCCTGGTGTGCGGCAGCCTGTGCAGCGGTCATGAAATTGTCGCGCTCCGTGTCGGCAGCGATTACATCGAGGGATTTGCCCGTGTTCGCTGCCAGAATGCCGTTCAGACGATCACGTGTGCGGAGAATGTGTTCCGCGTGGATCTTCACGTCGGATGCCTGCCCCTGCGCACCGCCGAGCGGCTGGTGGATCATGATCTCCGCATTCGGAAGGGCAAACCGCTTGCCTTTCGCACCGGAGGAGAGCAGGAACGCACCCATGCTCGCCGCCATGCCGATGCAGGTCGTGGAAACGTCGCACTTCACAAAATTCATCGTGTCGTAAATGGCAAGACCGGACGTTACCGAACCGCCGGGGCTGTTGATATACAGATTGATGTCCTTGTCCGGATCCTGCGATTCCAGATAGAGCAGCTGCGCCACCACCAGAGAGGCGGTCGCGTCGTTCACCTCATCCGAAAGAATGATGATCCGGTCGTTCAACAGACGAGAGAAAATGTCGTAGGATCGCTCCCCACGATTGGTCTGCTCCACTACCATTGGTACAAGTGCCATAATATATACCTCCTTGCGGGTAATATGCTGTATAAAATAACGAACGAAACCCGCCGCTTCGCGTGCTTGCGCAGGACGGGAGCCGCCAAAAACAGCAGAGGAACCGCATGCGATACAGAAATAATATCCCAGCAATTCCTCCACTTCACGACAGAGAGCGGACAACAAGATCCCAAGCCCCTACGCCGCACCGTTCACCGGCATAGCAGATGGATTTTGTCAGACCGTCCCCGTCCTATTCACTTATAAAGACTTTGCCAGACTTTGCGTAAGGCGTGGTTCCTTATTCCGCTTCCGTGGATTCCGGAGCCTTCGCCGTTACGACAGCCTTTTCCTTCACGAGATCGATTGCCTTCTTGACCTTGAGATCGTCCGCAATGGCATCAGCGGCAACGGCAGCCTTGATTTTGTCTGCTTCCATGTTGTACGCTTCGGCGAGACGGGCGTATTCGGCTTCGATCTCCTCCTCGGTCGCTTCCAGATTCTCCAGAGCGGCGATCTTTTCGAGTGCAAGGCGGGTCTTTACCTGACGCTCGGCATCGGGACGCATATTCTTGCGGAGGGTGTCGAGATTCATGCCGGTGTACTGGAAGTAAGTGGAAAGATCAAGTCCCTGCATCCGCAGACGATTGTCGTAATCGCGCACGAAGTTCTCCACCTCGTTCTCGAACATGCACTCCGGAATGTCGCAAACGAGCTTTTCGCCGAGAGCCTTGATGAGCTGTTCTTCTACGGCGTTGTCGGCTTCCTTTTTGTGTCTCTCCGCAATTTTTGCCTTGATGTCTGCCTTGTATGCATCGAGGGTGTCAAATTCGGATACATCTTTGGCGAAATCGTCGTCCAGAACGGGCAGCTCGTTGTATTCAAGACCGTTGAGCTTGCAGTGGAACACCGCTTCCTTGCCCTTCAGCTCGTCGGCGTGGTAATCCTCCGGGAAGGTAACGGCTACGTCAAAGGTATCGCCAACGTTGTGACCGACGATCTGATCCTCGAAGCCGGGGATGAACTGACCGGAGCCGAGCTTGAGGGTATGTCCCTCTGCCTTGCCGCCTTCAAACGGAACGCCGTCGATGGTGCCTTCAAAGTCGATGTTCGCGCTGTCGCCGATCTGTGCCGGACGATCCGTGACCTCGATCATGCGGGAGTTGCGCTGCTGTACGCGGGAGAGCTCCTCGTCAACCTCAGCGTCGGTGGCTTCCTTTTCGTCGCGCTCTACCGGAATACCGAGATAGTCTGCGATTTCCGCGTCGGGCTTCACGAAGAAGGTGGCGGTCAGGGTCACGCCGTTGTCGTCGATGGTTTCCACATCGAATTCGGGGCGGGAGACGACGGTCTTATCAAAGCCTTCCATAGCCTCGGTATAGGCACCGGGGATGATTTCGTTGATGGCATCTTCATAAAAAACTTCCTTGCCGTACATCTTTTCGACGATGGCGCGGGGTGCGTGACCCTTGCGGAAGCCGGGAATGGTGATGTTTTTGTTCTGCTTCTTGAAAACCTTGTTGATGGCAGCCTCGAAGGTCGGACGATCTACGTCAAAAACCAGTTTATATTGATTGGCCGCGATGGAGTCAATGGACTTCTTGCTCATGGGTGTATAACCTCCAGTGATTTTATGGCATACCGCGCAATTCTATACGCGATTCACATAGCTTTTTATATTGTACCTTTTTTTTGCGTAAAAGTCAATGGCAGACTGCAAAAAGTTTTATGAAAATTCTGTGACGGGGATACGCGGCTTCTTGAAAGAAGCCTGGCAAGAACTTTTATATGGGGGCATGGATACTGCTTGTGCAGCTTTTGGCTGACGGTCTGGGGATTGCTGCTTTCGCTTTATACATTTCCTGCCACTCTTGCGGGGTAAAAATCCAGAAAATCGGCAGAGATCAGGTGGTAGCGGATGCCGTTTTCCGCGACGGTGGCGGGCAGGGAATAATTGCCGTGAATATGCCCGTACCAGACGTCCTCCACGCGGTATTTATGGAACAGAGCCACGAAGGAATCAACGCGGAAGGCACCGAATACGGGCGGAAAATGGAGAAACACGTGGATGGGAAGGATGGTTTTTTCAGAGAAATACCGTTTCTCCTGCAAGCGTTTCGCTTCCCGCAGGCAAAGCTCCAGGCGTATCGTTTCCCGGTTGACGAGCTTCTCATAATCGACGGGAGCGACGGTATTCTGCTGGGTTTCATCGAGGAACCAGCCGCGTGTGCCGCACAGGATGGCGGAGCCAGCATCGTAGGCGTTGTTGTATAAAAATTCGATCCCGTGAATGGCGTTTTGCTCCAGAAATTTCTGCATTTTGGTGACCGTTGACCACCAGAAATCGTGATTCCCCTTGCCGATGAGCTTTTTGCCGGGAAGGGATGCCAGAAAACGGAGATCCGCCGTGGCTTCCGGGAGGGTCATCGCCCACGAAACGTCTCCCGGAATGACGACGGTGTCCGCATCGGTGACCAGCGCGCGCCATCTGCGTTCGAGCTTATCCGCGTAGCCTGTCCAGCGTCTGCCGAATTTTTCCATGGATTTGGGGACGGAGCCGGAGAGATGGGTGTCCGCGATTGCGTAGATTGCCATCGCTCAGTGTTGGAACGGCACGTCGGGCATATCCGCGGGATCGATCACGTCGGTGAACCGTACAGGCTTGTGCAGGGTGGCGGCAAGCGGCGCGGGGATCTCGGTTCCGGTGGCGTTGGACAGCGCGCCAAGCAGCTCTTCACCGTCGAGATCGCCGGCGTTTACACCAAGGGAGCGGCAAACATCGGCGGCAAATTTGTACGGACTTGCGGTAGAGGCGAGTACCATCACGCGATCATCCCCGGTTTCCGCACGGTATTTCCGCACGGCACCCAGTCCGACGGCGGTGTGGGGATCGATGAGGTAATGCACGTTCTCGTAGGTATCGCGGATGGCAGCGGCGGTCTCCTCCTCGGTGCAGCAGTAGCCGGAGAAGATCTCGCGCAGATCGGTTAAGAATTCGTCCGGCAGGGTATACTTCCCGGTTTGCGCAAGTGAATCCATCAGCTCCGCCGTGACCTTCGCGCCGCCAAGCATATAGAGGAGCCGCTCTAAGTTGGAGGAAATCAGTATATCCATCGAGGGCGACATCGTTTTGTGGAAATCGCGGGTGCGGTCATAGGTGCCGGTGGCGATGAAATCGGTGAGAACGTTGTTCCGGTTGGAGGCGCAGATCAGCCGTGCGATCGGGATCCCCATTTCCCGCGCGAGATAGGCGGCGAAAATGTTGCCGAAATTGCCGGTCGGGACGCATACGTTGATCTCGTCGCCGCTCCGGATGGCACCGCGATGGATGAGGTCGCAATACGCGGATATGTAGTAGACGATCTGCGGGACGAGTCTGCCCCAGTTGATGGAATTTGCGCTGGAGAAGAAGAACCCGTGGTCGTGCGCTTTTTTGGCAAGTGCCGGATCGGCAAAGATCTTCTTCACCCCGGTTTGCGCGTCGTCAAAATTGCCGCGGACGGCACAGACGTAGGTGTTGTTCCCCTCCTGTGTACACATTTGTCTCTTCTGCATGGGACTTACGCCGTCATTGGGGTAAAAAACAGCGATTTTAACGCCGTCCACATCGCGGTATCCTTCCAGAGCCGCCTTGCCGGTGTCGCCGCTTGTGGCAACGAGGATGTACGCGGTCTCCCTTTCGCCTGTCATTTTCAGTGCGGAGGAGAGCAGGCGCGGCATAAGCTGGAGTGCCATATCCTTGAACGCGCAGGTCGGGCCATGCCACAGCTCCAGGGAATAGAAATCGTCCGAGAGGGGATACAGCGGGGCAGCACCGCCCGGAAAACGATCGTGTGCATAGGCGGTATGACAATCGCCCTCCAGTGTGGTGGGATCGTAGTCGGGCAGATACAGGGAGAGCACATATGCGGCGCGCTGGGGATAGGTCATTCCAATGAGCCGTTCCACGTCGCCATGGGTGAGCTTGGGAATCTCATCCGGCACAAACAGCCCGCCGTCGTCGCAAAGTCCTTTCTTGATCGCCTCTGCCGCCGTCACCCTTTGCGGATGGGCGGAATGATCGCGTGTACTGATATATTTCATAAACAAACTCACTTTCTGTATGCACCGGGATGGGTGTGTATAAGTATGCAGAGAAATGCGCGGCTTACCGTGTCAGAGCTTCCTGCAGAAAGCGTACCGCGTTGGCACATAGAATCCCGTCCACGTCGGTGCCGCTGTAGCCGTGCTCCCGCAAAACCTGCGCCGCATACGGGATGTCCGCGATGGAGGTGCAATCCGGCGGAAATTCCGCACCGTCCCAATCCGCTCCGATGGCGATGTGCTGTGTGCCGACCAGGTTTGCGATGTGGTCGATATGGTGGAGCATATCCGTGATGGACCACGGACCGTCCGGCTTGAGAAACGCCGTGTACAGATTGATGCCGATCACACCGCCAAGGGAAGCCAGCCGCTGGATCCGTTCATCCGTCAGATTGCGGGTGTGCGCACAGATCGCGTGGGCATTGGAATGGGTTGCGAGAACCTTACCGCCCGTCTCCTCCGCCATATCGAGGATCTCATCGGTGGATCTCTCGGACGCGTGGGACAGATCGACGGCGATACCCAGGCGGAAGCATTCCCGCACCGCCGCTTTGCCGAAATCGGACAGTCCCTTCTCCGACTGGTGGGAGCCGCCGATGCAGGTTTCCCCGCCCCAGAGCGGCGTCAGAATGCGTACACCCGCGTCAAAGAGGGACTGCACCCGGTCGATATGGTTGTCGAGAATGCGGCCATCCTCCACGGTCAGCACAAATCCGATGCGCCGATTGCTCTCCCGGAACCGATTGAGCGCAGAGCGATCGGCAAGGAGCGGGATCCGGTACATGGCGCATTCCCAAAGGAGCTTTTCTCGCACCCGCCAGAACCGCTGCCAGCCCTCGTCATCGGAGAAGCGCGTGGACGTGAAAATCGCCATAGCCTGATAGTATTTGTCCAAGCAGCGCGCCTTTTCGATAGATACGCACAGCGGCGCATCGGCAATGGACAGCCTGCCGTCGTACAGAGCGGTAGCGGTATCGCAGTGCAGATCACAATAACGCATAAAAGGTACCTCCGTGTATAAGAAATCAATCGTTTCGATGCTTTTGATAATTGCGCGTGGGACGGACGGCTCCCGGATAGTGGCGCACGGTCTGTACGGAGAGGGTGCCGCCGCAATCGCCAAGATAGACCTCTACGACATCCAGCCGCGGGAAATATGCAGCAAATGCTTCCGGATGCGCCGCCATATACGCACGGGCGAACGCGAGCATATGCGTCCGTTTGCGGGCATCCACGGCATCGGCGGGACGGATCGTCGGATCTCCCGGATCGATGCGGCGGGATTTCACCTCAACGAAGCAGAAGTACCGCTCGTCCGGGGAGGTGCAGAGAATATCCGCCTCCAGATTCCCGACGTATACGTTGCGGCCGACCATGGTATAGCCGGCATTTTCCAGATACCGTGCCGCCGCGTCCTCACCGCGCTTTCCGAGTGTACGCAGATTTTCTGCCATATTGTCCTCCCGTCACGGATTCCGGTGGGCAAAACGGAGGAACGACTTACGATAGATTTCCGGCAGCTCCTCGCCCTTCTGCACCCTTTCCCGCACGATCTCGCGGTGCGCCTTGGTCGGGTACCCCTTGTGGATCGCGATGCCAAAGCCGGGATATTGCCTGTCCCAGTCGATACACCGGCGGTCTCTGGTCACCTTGGCAAGGATGGAGGCGGCGGCAATGGAGGGAGAGAGCGCGTCGCCATGGACTACGGCAAGGGAGGAAAAA
>USGH01000143.1 GCA_900554225.1 uncultured Eubacteriales bacterium
AAGTGGCTGGGAGCGCGCTGCAGTCACCACAACAATCTGCTCTGGATTTTAGGAGGAGACCGACCGGTCGACACAACGCAGCATCGCGCGATCCTTGACGCTATGGCGGAAGGACTCCATGCCGGCGATCGTGGGAAGTTTCTCATTGGCTTCCATCCGTGTGGAGCGGCGTCCTCCTCGCATTTTCTCCATGACGCGCCATGGCTCGATTTTCATATGACGCAGTCCGGTCATGGGTATCCGACCAAGCCGGCATACGAGCTGACCATCGCAGATTACCACCGCACACCGATCCGTCCCGTTGTCGACGGGGAGATCTGCTATGAGGACCATCCGAAGAATTTCGATGCGGCAAACGGTTATTTCGATGACACGGACGTGCGGCAGACAGTATACCGGAATCTCTTCTCCGGTGCGGGCGGCTGTACATATGGGCATTCCAGCGTATGGCGTTTCCAGACGGAGACGGACGACTACTGGCCTAATCCCTGGAAAACGGCAATCCATCGACCGGCGGCCGCGAAGATGTACCTCTACCATGATTTTCTCTCCCGACACAATCTGCGCGCCCATACGCCTGTGACTGACGCGGTACTCGGCAACACGCCTGGTGAGCAGTATGTTCCGGCTATGGTTTCTCCGGACAGCGCGTATCTATATATTCCAAACGGCGCGCCGATCACACTCCATCGTGCTGTTGTTCCGTTTACCAAAGCCATTTTATATAATCCGCGCTCCGGAAAATACACCGATCCCATGCCGCTATATGACCGGATCCGTTTTTCCGTGGGTGGCAGAGGAATGGACGTAATTGTAATCGCCTATGATAACGCTGCAAAAATTTGAGTTTCAAAGCATGACCATCTATCCCGGGGTATCCGATAAACGGCGGGAGCTGGATCTGTGCAATGTGATGTTCTGCACACTGGTGATCCTGATCCATGTGCTTGCGGAACCTGTATCCCTGTATCGGCGCGACAGCATTTTGTATGCGCTGGTCCTTGGACCATGGCGGCTTTCCGCTTTTGTGGTGCAGGGATTTCTATTCCTTGCCGGTGTGAAGGCATTCCTGCGCAACAAATCCCCGTCCGATCCGTTTTCCCTGTCGCAATACTACATCGGCAGACTGCGCCGCGTCGTTCTTCCTTACCTCGGAGCCGTGGTTCTCTATTCGGTCTATCTCGGTGCTATGGGACAGCTCCATGAAACAGCCGGGGCGTGGTGGGGCGATGTGCTTACGGGACGGCTGGTCGGACACCTCTATTTTGTACCGGTGATCTGTCAGTTCTATCTGCTTATCCCGTTGTGGCGGCGGATGGTCTATCGCGGCAATGCCATACTGTCGCTTCTCACCTCGCTTATGGTGATGCTTCTCTGCAAGCTGTATCTGCCGGATATCCTCACACAGCTCAGCGGCAGATCATTCACGTACAACGCGGTTCTCTGCACAACCTATCTCTTTTATTTTGTCGCCGGATGCTTCTGCGGACGGTATTATGAGCATTTCCGTGCCTATCTTCGCCACCACGCCCGGTCGGTCTATATTGGCGGCGGGATCTGTGCACTGATCAACTGGATCTTTATCGTTCTTAACGGCAGAGCCATCTATCAGGCTCCGTGGCTGGAGATGTTTCACGTACTCTACTGCATCTACGCGATTCTCACCTCCCTCGCGCTTGCCGATCGATATACATCGGCGCACCGCGACACACCGAAAATTCTGCAATCTGTCCATCGGCACAGCTATGCCATCTACCTTCTTCACCCGCTCTTTATCTTCCTCATCAACGGCTTTCTCAGCACCTGTGGGATCCATTCCCTCTCGCTGCGTCTGGTCATCCGTCTTGCGCTTACGTATTTTCTGTCCGTGTTTCTCATTGCCATACCGCTTGACAGACTCCGCAGACTGCTTCGACGCAAAAAATCCCCACAATAACAAAACAGTTCAGATGAAGCTCCCTACCGGCAAAACAGTACTATTGTAGCTTCAGAACAGGCATGATTTCGGTCTTGCCTGTTTTGTTTTATCAGCAACCTCATAGGATTGCAGCCCATGAGGTCATACGCGCTCGTTTTATACAATACAAAGCAGTTCAGACAGCTTGTTGATCTGATAATCCGCAATCTCCTCACCAAACGCTGCATCTTGATATTGTGCAAGCCCGTTTTTCATCCAAACGGTTTTCATTCCCAATGCTTTGGCAGGGGCAATATCGTTGTCCAACCGATCACCGACCATCATGCTTTCCGCGGCACGGCATCCCGCCATATCAAGTGCCCTTTCAAAAATTCTCTTATCCGGTTTGGCATATCCGATTTCCGCGGATGCAGCAATCACGCCAAAGAACCTCCGTAAACCCCAAAGCTCCAGGCGTTCGGCTGTTCCGGAATTCTGATTTGCAATGATCCCAAGTTGATACCCTTTACCACAGAGAGCAGCAAGTGTGTCGTGTGTATCTGAGTAGGGGACTTCATCTTCCGCGTGCCACGGCGTTTTCGTGAATCCAAAATGCCTGATCGCGGCAGAATTGCCATCAAGACCTTGCTTTGCGAAAGCAATACGGGCATTGTCAAATTCCTGAAAGGTAATACTGGTACCGGAAATCATATCCCGCACCCGATGATCGTAGGCGGCTGCTTCATCAACGAGCGTGGAGCCGACATCAAAGAAAATCCACTCCACCATGTGCAATCTCCTTTGCTTGCCTTAATTCATATTCCAGCACATCTGCAAAGCGCTGTATCGGCACTGCGAGTGTTTCTGCATAGTCAAAGATATGTTTATCCTCCTTATATTTCAGTGGATTTCTGCGAACCCTTAACACATATTGCAGGGCATCTGCATCGGGGCAAAGATTATTTTCCAATGCCCACTCTGCTGCGGCGGTCTTTGCGATGATTCTGCCGGTGCGAATGGTATACACGCACCGCGCAATATCCAATAGCCAGCCAAATGTGTAGAAGCTCCGTCCGGTGCTCTGTGCATATTGTCTGATTGTTTCATAGTGGTGTTTCACATCGGCATACAGCTCTTTGAAAGCGGGATAATTCAAGTTGTTTCTAATATCCGCCCCATACAAAAGAACGCTGCTCTCGACCAGCTCTGCCATGCAAAAGCTGTCAAACACATAACGGTCGGTAACTCTTTCTCCGCTGGTTCCCCAATATACGACCCGGTCAGACGCACCTGAGAGGAACGCATCTAACGTGAGCATACCGCCTTCAAAGGAACGGTAATAGAGGTTGCCCGGCTCATCTGCAAGCATCGCTTGGCGAAGTCCTACAAGCGACTGCGCCTGTTCCTTACGTATTGGACTATCCGTCAGAACGAGAATATCAATATCACTCCATCCCAATTTGAAATCATCTAAGACGGATGAGCCATACAGATAAATCGACGGCTGCACATCTGCAAGAATACTGCTGATTTCGCAAACCATCCTATTGACAGAAAGCTGCCTGTTTTTTCGTTCAGCACCTGCAGGATGGAGAACATATTTCTGATTCGGATAGTCGAATTCTTCGATCAGCGCGTCTGCAACAAAGCCATACTTTTCATAAAGCTTCCGCGGTGCCACTCCCTTTGCATCATCGGTGCGGAAGGTGGAGACGGATATTTCCTTTGTTTTGTCCAGATCAGCAAGTGCTTTATCCATCAGCATGGAAGCCACACCACGCCGACGATATTCCGGTGCAACAGCGAGACAGCAGATCCTATTGTGTTTTCGCGAGTACAGCATAACTCCGACAATCTCTTTTTCCTCCTTTACACAAATTGCCTGTCGCGCACCCATAAATCTGAGAACGGTGTCCTGATGCTCCTCCAGTGCCTCCGGCGTTTCAAGTCCCGGAAAGTTCCATCTGACCTGTGTTACAAGGCTCATCCATTTTTCAATATCTTCGGGTACTCCATAAAAGAGCTGCACCGCATTCGCCTCCAATCATTTCAGTCTTTCTAAAATATACGCGTTGCCCGCTATAAGGTACGTCTCCGGTCCGCTGTCCATATGGAACAAGATAATCTCTTTCTCTCCGACGTGCCTCTCCATTGCGCGTGGTACGCAAATTTTGCACAGTCCCTGCCTTACAGAGTAAAAAACAAGAGGATTTCAGCTCCGAAACGCACAAAAACCAGGCGACTGTTACACGCGGTTGAATGTCGCCTGGTTTGTCCACTCCGCTTTGTGGCTGCCGATCTTGGAATTTTTCCACGCACTGCATACCGGCACGCGAACCCCTTTCGTCGGTATGTCATTTTATCCGGCAGGCTTCAGAAACGATAGTTCACCGGGGAGTCCGTCATGCTGTACCGATCGATCACTGCCTCATTGATGGTGACCTCCGGCAGGAACGAGCGGATGTAGTCCACAAACAGCGCACTTTTTACCGTATTCTCATAATCGGGGAAGAAATCGGCATTGGCATCCTCTGTGTATGCCTTGTCCGCAAGCGGCAGTCGTTTGATGTAGTGTACGCCATAGTCCGATTCGACCTTCTGCCATTCTCCGATTTCCAAAGCGAATGCCGCGTCCACAACCTCCGGGATGAAATCGATGTCGCGGGTCAGGTAGTAACCGTTTTCGTAATACTGATCCTCGGAATAGGTGTTGTATACGGTTTCAAAATCCTCACCGTTTGCCAGTGCGGCATCGATAGCATCGATCACGACCTGCTTTTCCGCTTGCATCTGTGCATCCATAGCGGCAGTCTTCACAGACCCCTTGTCATCAAATACGGAATTGCCGTTCTCGTCCGTGACATAGTAATACTGGTTGTTCACATAGATGTGGCGGATGTGGCAATAGTTGTCCTCGTAATAAGCGGTATACTCCTCCTCTGTGACCGGTGTGGTGCCGTTTGTCCCATACATATAGTCGAACAACACACCGCTCTTCTCCTGATCCCGATAAATTTCGCGCAGCATATTCATGTTCACACCATAGACGGAGAGCGCGGCATTCAACGTTTTTTTATTGCCATCGGCGTATTCCTTCAGAATGTCGTCCACATAATCGTCAATTTGTTCTTCCAGTGCGGACGGTAATGACAGCCCGTTTTGCCGGAAAAGCTCCATACAGATCAGCGTCATCTGTACGTTCTCCACCGTCTGATTATAGAGATATTCCTCCGCTGTCTGTCCGTTTTCGAGGACCATGGCAAAGGATTCCGCTGTATTGTCGATGTCCTTGTAGGTATTCAGAAAGATATTCTTGTAGTAGGACAGCCAGTATCGGAATACATTTTCCGAAATTTGTGTTTTTCCGAAGGTCATGGCAGCTTCGCCGGACGAGCATCCGGTCAGAAGCAGACAGGCGCAAAGAACGGCAAGCAGGATTTTTCGTATCGTTTTCACATTGTTCTCCTTATGACACCCAAAGGTTATATTGTAGCGGTAAACAGGGACATTTCCGTCATGGCTTAATAAACTCGTTGTATTTTGCCAGCAGATCGATGAGAAATTCCGTATTGCGGCATCCGCGCGGGCATTTGAGCTGGATATGCGGTGTGTTGCCCAACAGGACGCGCATCTGCGTCTGCGGGAATTTTGCTGCGAGCTTGGTGACAGCATTGGCGTTGAGCTCGTTCGGATAGAGTCGGATCACGCCGTCCGATTCCTCCACCTTGCGGAAATTTGCCCTACTGCCAAGGGATTTGATATAGCCGATCCGACAGAGATTGACCGCGGAGGAGCCTGGTTCGCCATAGCGGTCGCAGATCTCGTCCAGCACATCGTTGTAGTCGTCCTCCGTCTCGATCCGCGCGATCTTTTTGTACATATCCATGCGCTGCGGTGCGGACGGGATGTAGTTCTTCGGCAGGTACGCATCGCACTGGATGTCCACGGCGCACTCCGGTTTTGGCGGTTTGACCTCTCCCTTTTCCTCCAGCACCGCCTCGTTCAATAGCTTCATATAGAGATCGTAGCCGACTGCCTCCATGTGTCCGTGCTGCTGTGCGCCAAGCAAATTTCCGGCACCGCGAATTTCGAGATCCCGCAGCGCGATTTTGAACCCGGCACCAAACGCGGCGTATTCTTTGATGGCAGACAATCGTTTTTCCGCGATCTCGGACAGCACCTTTGCCTTGCGATAGGTGAAGTATGCGTAGGCACGACGGCTGGAACGTCCGACACGCCCGCGGATCTGGTGCAGCTGGGAAAGGCCGTAGTGATCGGCGTTTTCGATGATGAGCGTGTTCGCGTTCGGAATGTCGATCCCGGTTTCGATGATCGTCGTGCATACAAGGATATCCACGTTGCCTTTGAGCAGCTCCTCCCATACCGTCTCGATGTCCTCCCGCTCCATTTTGCCATGCGCAATCGCGATCCGTGCATCCGGAATGGCATCCTGCAGCCGCTTCGCAACGTTGTAAATTCCCTCGACTATGTTGTATAGGTAGAACACCTGACCACCGCGGCGCAGTTCCCGGCGTATGGCCTCCTCGATCACCGGCGCGTCGTATTCCAAAACGTAGGTCTGTACAGGCGCGCGCTGACCGGGGGCTTCCTCCAGTACGCTCATATCGACAATACCGCCCATCGCCATATTGAGGGTGCGCGGGATCGGTGTTGCGGTCAGCGTGAGGACATCGGCATTTGTGGCAATGGATTTGAGCTTTTCCTTCTGTGCCACGCCGAATCGCTGCTCCTCGTCGATGATGACAAGACCGAGATCATGGAATTCCACATCCTTGGAGATGAGTCGGTGCGTACCGATGATGATGTCGGTTTCCCCACGGCGTACCTTCCGGAGCGACGCCTGCAGCTGCGATGCGGTACGGAACCGGGATACCAAATCGATATGGAACGGAAAGGAACGCATC
>USGH01000144.1 GCA_900554225.1 uncultured Eubacteriales bacterium
GCAAAAAGTTTGCCGCGTATAAAGCCGCCTGCGCCGGAATCGCGTTGCGGTCTGTCACTCTTTTACCACGTCCGGATTCCCGCTTTTCTCTGCCGCACCATTTTCCGCGCCGCCATCCGAATGGGTACGTGCCTTTCGGGGTGCGGTATAGGCCTGCATCCGGCTCTCCATCTCCGCAATCACCCCTGTCTGGACGAACGCCTCTGCCTGCCGGATCGCGTTCACAATGGCACGTGCGTCCGAGCTGCCGTGTGCCTTGATGACCGGTTTGCGCAGTCCCAGAAGCGGTGCGCCGCCATATGCCGATGCGTCAAAGCTCGTTTTCAGATCCCGCAGCGCGTCCTTGACCATGAGGAACGACATTTTTGTCACGGTATTCTTTGTGTATACATCCTTGAGCGCGCCGAAGAAAAATTTCGCCATGCCTTCCGCCATTTTGAGAACGATATTGCCCGTGATACGGTCCGTCACCAGCACATCGCACGGTCCATTCGGCAGGTCGCGCGATTCCACGTTGCCGACAAAGCGGATTGCCGGATTTTTCGACAGCCGTTCATATGCCTCCACGTGCATCTGCGTCCCCTTGCACGGTTCGGTGCCGTTGTTGAGCAGTCCGACCGTCGGTTCCGTCACGTGCAGTACGCTTTTCATATAGATGCTGCCCATGATCGCCCACTGTTCCAGATAATCTGCGGTAACGGTGACATTCGCGCCGGAATCCATGAGCATCATCGGACGCGCAAACGGCATGATCGTTGCAATCCCGGAACGCATGACCCCGCTGCACGGACGGATGATGAGCGAGGAAGCAACATGGAGTGCGCCTGTACTGCGAGCAGTAATGATTGCGTCGCCGTCCTCTTTGAGCAGACGAAGCCCCGTCGCCATCGAAGAATCCCGGTGTGCGCGCAGGATGGACATTGGATCATCCTCCATGCCGATCACGTCATCGGTGTGGACGATCTCACAGAGACGCAGCGGCGCGTTGGCGGCACGGAGACAGCTTTCGATCCGCGATTTGTTGCCGACCAGGACCAGACTGACATCCGATCGGCGCGCGCTGTCTGCACATCCCTGTACCACCGCATCCGGTGCGTTGTCACCGCCCATAGCGTCAATGATGATCTTCATTTTCGTATCCTTTCCATGTATCAAGAATCCGTTTCACAAAGGCCGGATCTGTTCCGCAATCGTATCCGTCATGGCAAGCGCACGTGCGGCGTATGCTTCCTTAATCGCGCGTTTGCCGCCGCGTACCTTCGCTGCAAGCGGTGCGATGATGCCGAAATTCGCGTTCATCGGCTGGAATTGGGTTTGATCCCCATGGGCTATGTACCATGCCATCGCACCGATCATGGTCTCCTCCGGGAAGAGATACGGTTCTTTCCCCATTGCGCGATATGCGGCGTTGAGTCCTGCTACAAAGCCGGACGCAGCGGATTCGATGTAGCCCTCCACCCCGGTCATCTGTCCGGCAAAATAGATATTGTGATTGTCCCGCAGCGAATAATCTGCGTCCAGCAGCTCCGGGGAGGCGAGAAACGTATTCCGGTGCATCACGCCATACCGTAAGAACACCGCGTTCTCCAGTCCCGGGATCATGTGAAAGACGCGCCGCTGCTCCGGAAAGGTCAGGTGCGTCTGGAATCCGACCATATTGAACATACTGCCGCGGGCGTTTTCCCGCCGTAGCTGTACAATGGCGTAATATTCCTCGCCGTTTTTCGGATTGCGGATCCCCACCGGCTTCATCGGACCGTACCGCAGCGTATCCTCACCGCGGGACGCCATCACCTCGACCGGCATACAGCCCTCGAACACGGTGAGCTTTTCGTTTGTCGGTGCATCCGGAGAATCAAAATCGTGGAGCGGCGCGGTTTCGGCGGTGCGCAGGGCCTCATAGAACGCCTTATACTCCGCCTCCGTCATCGGGCAGTTGATATAATCCGGGGCACCCTTGTCGTAGCGGGTCGCGAAGAATGCCTTATCCATATCGATGGATTCATACTCCACGATCGGTGCCGCCGCATCATAGAAGGACAGCCGCCGATTGCCGGTCCGTTTCCGAATGGTTTGCGCCAGTGCGTCCGAGGTCAGCGGTCCTGTCGCGACAACAGTGATCTCGTCCTCGGGGATGTCCGTACATTCCTCCTCGATCACGGTGATGTTCGGATGGGAGCGGATTTTGTCGGTGATATATCCGGAGAAAAGCTCTCTGTCCACCGCTACAGCACCGCCTGCCGACACTCCGGTCTTTCCGCAAGCCTCCATGATTAGCGAACCGAGCCGGCGCATCTCCTCCTTCAGCAATCCCGCAGCGTTGGTAAATTCCGCCGAACGGAGAGAGTTGGAGCAGACCAGCTCTGCAAAGGTATCAGCGTGGTGTGCAGGGGATTTTTTCTTTGGTTTCATCTCGTATAGACGCACGGGAACTCCGCGTTCTGCTGCCTGCCATGCGGCTTCACATCCGGCAAGTCCTGCGCCGTAGATCTGGATCGCTGTCATATATCCTTCCTTACATAGGGATCATTCATCCGTTTGTTCTGTCGTCTCCGTTTCCACCGGGGCTTCCGCGCGATAATCGCATTCCGGATTGCGGCAGACGAGCAGATTCTTTCCTTTTTTCCGTAAGAGCATCCCGCCGCATTTGGGGCATTTTTCGTTGGTCGGGATGTCCCAGGACGAAAATTTGCATTCCGGGTACCGGGAGCAGCTGTAGAAAACCGTCCGGTTCTTGCCATATTTGGTCACCAGCTCCGCACCGCATTCCGGGCATTTTACGCCAAGCTCTTTTACCTTCTGCTTGGTGAATTTGCATTCCGGATACCGGGAGCAGGCATAGAAGCTGCCATAGCGTCCGTTGCGCAGGATCATATCCGCACCGCACAGCTCACATTTCATCGGAGCGATCTCCGGCTTTTTCTCGATCAGCCCGTCGCCCTGTCTGGTAAGCGGCTTGGTATTCTTGCACGCCGGATAGTTCGGACAGGCGGCAAATTTCCCGAATCGACCGTTCTTCACGATCATACGTGCGCCGCAATGCTCGCAGATGATGTCCGTTTCTTCCTCGGGTACCTCAACATTCTCCTTAGACACGTTCTCCATCGCAGCGTCCAGCTCCTTTTTGAAGATCGCATAGAAATTGTCTAAGACGGAGAGCATGGTACATTCACCGTTTTCTACCGCATCCAGCTGGTTTTCCATGGATGCCGTGAACGCATAATCGACAATATCCGGGAACTGTTCGCACATAATCTTCGTGATGACCTCGCCGAGCTGTGTCGGAACGAGCGATTTCCCCTCCCGCTTGACGTAACCGCGCTGTAGGATGATCGTGATGATCGGCGTGTACGTACTCGGTCTGCCGATGCCTTTATCCTCAAGGAATTTGATAAGCGTGGCTTCGTTGTATCTTGCCGGCGGCTCGGTGAAGTGCTGATCCGGGTGAATCTCCTGTGCCGTCAGAACATCGCCCTCGTGCAGGATCGGGAGTGCCTTTGCCTCATCGTCATCCGTTTTCTCGTCGGTTGTCTCTTCATAAACCGCCATAAATCCGGGGAACGTAACGGTATGACCGCTGGTCCGGAAGAGATATGGTCCGTTCACGAGATCGATCTGCATGGTTGCAAGCTCCGCGGACTCCATCTGGCTGGCGATAAAACGATCCCAGATGAGCTTATAAAGCCGATATTGATCGGAGGTCAGTGCCTTCTTGATGGACGCCGGGTCGAGCTTGGTACCGGAAGGACGGATGGCTTCGTGCGCGTCCTGTGCGTTCGCCTTGGATTTGTATACACGCGGCTTGGAGGCACAGTAATCCTCACCGTATTTTTCCTGGATATAGGTGCGTGCGGCCTCTCTGGCTTCATCGGCAATCCGCAGCGAGTCGGTACGCATATAGGTGATCAAACCCTGTACACCGCCGAATTCACTGCCGAGATTGATTCCTTCGTACAGCTCCTGCGCAACCTTCATCGTCCGCTGCGATTGGAAATTGAGTTTCCGGGACGCTTCCTGCTGTAGGGTCGAGGTGGTGAACGGCGGGGCGGGATTTTTCGTTTTCTTTCCTTTTTTGATCTCACGAACCGTGAAGGGCTTTCCCGTGATCGCGTTTACGACCTCCATGGTATGCGCTTCATCCGGCAGCTCGAGCTTGTTGCCGGTATCTGCCATGCCGTAGAATTTCGTGGAAAGGAGCTTTTTCTCCGGGGTTTCCAGTGCCGCTTCGATGGTCCAGTATTCTGTCGGGACAAATGCGCGTATCTCATTCTCTCTTTCCACGATGATGCGGGTCGCTACAGACTGCACACGTCCCGCAGACAGACCGCTCTTGACCGTTTTCCACAGGAAGGGGCTGACCTTATAGCCAACGATCCGGTCGAGAATCCGGCGGGTCTGCTGGGCGTTCACCAGATCCATATCGATGGCGCGCGGCTTCTTGATCGCGTCCTTGACCGCTGTTTTTGTGACCTCATTGAAGGTAATCCGCTGCGCCTTGTTTTCCGGGATGTCAAGCGCGGTGACGAGGTGCCACGAAATCGCCTCGCCTTCGCGGTCAGGGTCCGTTGCAAGATAGACGCGATCCGCTTTTTTGACTTCTTTTTTCAGCTCGCGGATCAGCTCTCCCTTGCCGCGGATGTTGATGTAATGCGCTTCAAAATGGTTGTCTATATCAATCCCCAGCGTCGATTTCGGCAGATCGCGCACATGTCCCTTGCACGCCACCACCTTATAGCTGGAGCCCAAATATCCTTTGATCGTACTTGCCTTGGTAGGCGATTCCAGAATGAGTAAATTCACCATACTGCTTTTCCTTACTATAGTTTTCCGATGGATCGATTTCCGGCTTACCTTCCCGGACTACTCGATCTCATCGTCCTCCACCAGTCTGCCCGGTGCATCGTCCGGATCGGTGCGCATGAAATAACCGCCTTTTCCCGCTTCGACCGCGCCGATCATCTCAAGCATGGTCAGTGCCGCCATGACCGTCGCGATCGACTGATCGTCGCGCACCAGCTCATCGGCACTCATCGGAACATTCGGCTTCATAGTATTATATACCTTCAATTCCTGTTCATCAAGAGATTTCAGGTCAATTTTTTTCGTGAAAAGCGTTTTTTTATCCGATTTTTTCTTCTCCGGCTCGACAGATACGCTCTTTTGCCGCGTCGATACGCCTTTACCGCCTTCTTTTTCCGTTTTTCTGCCTGCGTCTTTTCCTTTGCGGAACAGTGCGGACAGCCCGCTCATACCGCTCTTTTCTTCTGATGCTGCCGTCTGTAGCTCCTGCGGCGGCATATTTCGACGTTCCGGCATATCCTTCGGGGATTGTCCCTCCACAGGGGATGGTTCTGTCGGAATCCCCTTTGGCGGAACGGGTGCGTCCTTGTGCGGGTTCTTTCCGCCGTAGGTCTGTTTGCCGTAATAGGTATCCTTCCCGCGGATTCCCACCTGCTCCCGTTCCATTGCTTCTCTGGCACGATCCGTACCGTTCCATTTTGCGGAAAACTGTGCGGCTTTTTCAGGGTGAACCGTCTTTGCATAGGGAAACGCAAATTCCTCCAGCACATCCGCCGCGGACAATACCGGAAGCGCACCGTCCCGCAGCAATGCGTTTGGCCCTTCCGCCGTTCTGGAGCCGACCTGTCCGGGCACGGCAAACAGCGTTTTCCCCTGATACACGGCATGTCTGGCTGTGATGAGCGCACCGCTTTTGCTGTCTGCTTCCACCACAACCACGCCGTCCGACAAACCGCTGATGATCCGGTTGCGCACGGGAAAATGGAAACCGAGCGGTCGGGACAACGGGGGATACTCGCTGAGGATACAGCCGCCGTGTGCCAGAACCTGCTCATACAGCGGTCGATGCGCCGGCGGATACACGACATCCACACCACAGCCCAGCACCCCCATCGTAACGCCGCCCGCGTCCATGGCACCAACCATCGCCATACTGTCCGCGCCAAGTGCCAATCCGCTCACTACGACAGCCCCGCCGGACGCCAATCCCGCACCGAGAGAATACGCCATATCTCTGCCGTAATCCGTCATGGTACGTGTGCCGACCACACCGATGGTACAGTAGGCGGTCGTGTCGGGGATGGTCCCGCGATAATACAGGACAAGCGGCGGGTTGGAGAGACAGCGCAGGCTGGACGGAAACGCCGGATCGTCGTAGGTCAGGACCCCGATGGCATTTTTCTGACACTGGTTCAGGATCTCGGTAGCGCGGCGCAATTCGCGATTTTTGAGAAGCTGTGCAAATTGCAGCAGATCGTTGTCCCGCCACGCACGATAGAGACGGAGGTCGGAATCCTTCGCCTGATAGATCGCCTTCGCGTCCTCGTATTCCTCAAGCAGCTTTGCCGCCAATCGACTGCCCTGCCCGAGTCCTTCCGCCAGCCAGATCCAATAGATTTTCGCAATATCGGTCGTTTGCATATCCGTCTGCCTCCCGCAGTGGTATCATGGTCACTTTACCGTTTTCCGCTCTGCATAATGGTTGCTGTATATCTGTTTTGATTTGTTATTTATTATCGTCTTGGGAAGGTACGCATGTACTCCCAGAGCAAAATGGACGCGGCGATGGAAGCATTCAGGCTTTCCGTCTCGCCGGTCATAGGGATGCGGATCACATCGGTGCATACCGCAAGCACATCCGCCGCGATCCCGTGTCCCTCGTTGCCGATCACGATGCAGTCGTTTGCGCACAATGGGGTTTCGCCGGCGCACAGGCAATTCTCGGACAATGCAGCCGCCAATACCCGGTGACCGCCGTTGCGCAAATCCTGCACCGTATCCGCGAGGCGGTC
>USGH01000145.1 GCA_900554225.1 uncultured Eubacteriales bacterium
GCTGCCGCATCCGGAAGACAGACTGCGAATAACAGGGAAAATCCCGCATATCGGCGGAACCGGGTACAGGCACAAAGGCGAAATACACGTGCCGTCGCTCCGGTTGCGGAAACACCCATGCAGGCACTGGCTCGCTCGTGGAAAGAAAGCCGTGCCTTGCGTCAGGAAAAGAAAGCGGTCAAGGCGGCGGAGGCAGAGATTCGCTGGCAGAAGGACATTGTGCGGGTACACGGCGGTGTCGATAAGATCATGCTGGGGATCATTTTACTCCTGGTGGCTTTCGGAACGGTCATGGTTTTCAGTGCCAGCTATCCCTACGCGCTCACCAAGGGCTATGATGTGCTGTATTATGGAAAACGCCAGCTGTTCTTCGCGATCGCGGGACTTGCACTCATGGCGATATTGTCTTTCATTCCCTATCGCTTCTACTGCAATAAGGTGATCGTTCTCGGCGCATATGGTATCGGCGTGCTGCTGCTGCTCGCGGTACTGGTGCTCGGCGTATCAGAGGGAGAGGCGCGCAGATGGATCCAGTTTGGACCCGTCACGATCCAGCCGTCGGAAATGATGAAATTCATCCTCGTGCTGGCACTGGCATATTATATGCAGACCAACCAGAAAACCCTGCAAGAGCTGCGTACCACACGGCAGAAGCTCTTTTATAACGTGATCTTCCCCGGTGTCATCATCGGTATCGCGTGCGGACTGGTCCTACTGGAAAAGCATCTGTCCGCGACACTCATCATCGGCTGTATCGGACTGCTTGTGATCCTGGTCGGTGGCTGTGATTGGAAGTGGGTCGTGCCGTGCTTTACGGCGGCAGGGGGACTTTTGGCGGGCATCTTCGTCATGCTCAATCCCTACGCGCTCAAACGGCTGACTACCTTTGGGGATGAGGATGCCGATCTGCTGTCGGAGAAGTTCCAGACGAACCAGAGCCTTTACGCCATCGGTTCCGGCGGACTGTTCGGCGTAGGACTGGGCGAAAGCCGACAGAAATACAGCTACATCTACGCGGCGCACAACGACTTCATTTTTGCCATCGTCTGTGAGGAGTTCGGCTTTATCGGCGCGGTCTGTCTGATCGGATTGTTCCTTGCCTTCATCTGGCGCGGCTATGTCATCGCATCCCGTGCGCCCGATACGTTTTCGATGCTTGTGGCGTTCGGTATCACCACGCAGGTCGGCATTCAGGCCATGCTCAATATGTGCGTGGTGGCGGACATCATCCCGAATACGGGCATTTCGCTCCCGTTTTTCTCCTACGGTGGTTCATCTCTCGTGGTGCTGCTCTGTGAAATGGGCATACTGCTCTCGATTTCCAGACAGTATTACATGACGCGGGATCAGCTTCGTGAGGAAGAGGCACGCAAAGAGCTCGGCATGGATTGAGCATACGGCTCCGGGTCGTGCGGATCCTGCCTATCTATGAGCAATAGTATTACCTGATGAAAGGCGCACGGCAGAGTCGTGCGAGAATAGCTATGAGAGTCCTTGTTACAGGCGGCGGCACGGGTGGACATGTCAATCCTGCGCTTGCTATCGCCAATACCATCAAGCAGAACGATCCCGATGCCGTTATCGCATATGTCGGGACGAAAAAGGGAATCGAGAGTAAGCTTGTGCCGAAAGCGGGGTATCCGCTCTATACCGTGGAGATCCAGGGTATCCGGCGCAGTCTTTCTCCGGCAAATCTGAAAACGGCATTCCTTGCGCTGACCTCGGTCGGCAAGGCAAAGAAAATTCTCGACGAATTCAAGCCCGATCTCGTGGTCGGTACAGGCGGATATGTCTGCTGGCCCGTTGTAAAAGCGGCAAGCGAACGCGGCATCCCGACAGCCTTGCACGAATCGAACGCCATCGCCGGCGTTGCGGTCAAAATGCTCCAGAATGCCGTAGACCGCATCTATCTCAATTTTGCGAAAACCGGGGACACCCTCCGGTGCGACAAAGAGAAGATCATGCAGGTCGGCAACCCGATCATGAGCGACTTCAAAGCGACCACCCGGGAAGAGGCGCGCAAAAAGCTGAACATTCCGGATAAATACCGCTATGTTCTCCTGTCCTACGGCGGCAGCATGGGAGCGGAAAAGGTCAACGATGCGGTGCTGTGCCTGATGCGCGATTTTACGTCGAAGCATCCGGAGGTACTGCACATCCATGCGACCGGCTCGATCGAATGGGAAGAATGCGGCGCGAAATTCCGGGAAATGGGACTGGACAAATGCGAGAACATCGAGCTTGCCGAGTACATCTTCGATATGCCCCTGAAAATGGCAGCAGCGGATCTCACCATCACACGCGCTGGAGCCATGACCGTTACGGAGCTTGCGTCCACCGGAAAGTGCGCGATCTTCATCCCGTCGCCGAATGTAGCCGAAAATCATCAGTATAAAAATGCCAAGGTGCTTGTGGACGCAGGCGGCGCACTGCTCTTTGAAGAAAAGGATCTGACGGAGGAGGCAACGCCTCTTACCGATACGGTCACGGAGCTGCTCTGTCCGGCGGGAGATGCGGCGCGTGCGGAGATGGCGGAGAAGATCCGGCCGTTCGCGTTGGAGAATGTCAACCGGCGGATCTACGACGATCTGTGCAGACTGGTCGCGGAAAAGTCCACTGCGGTCAAACGGTAAACGATTACTGCATTTTTGTGCTGCAATATCCGCCCTTTTTCGCGCAAAAGGAAGCGAGAGCGGCGTGATCAGAAAATCAAATAACGGAAGAAATTGCAGGATAAAAAGGAGCAGGACAGGTGGAAACGAAAGTATTTCAGAACCAGAATACGCAGAGATCCGGCACATCCCGTGAGGAACCGGTATTCTACATATATGACCGTGTGACGACGCGATCCAAAAAAGACGCGGAAATGCGCCGCACATTTGGATCCGCTGTGTCCCGCACCTACGATCGTCCGCGTCCGAACAGAGCCCGCCGGATTGTGATGAACGATCCTTTCCCGGGAAATATTCCGCCGCAGACCCCACAAAACGGCGTTGGCGGGAAAACGCGGACCTTCCGTAAACCATCCGGTGCGGAACCACGCAGATCGACGCACGATAGCGCACGGACTGCCGGGAAAACGGCTCCGGGACGGGTGCAGTACGCGAAATTTGACCATCCCCGGGGAGCGGGTACCGGTGGCGCGACGGCGGTTCCCAGACATAAAAAGCTCTTACTCGATTCCATCGTGAATTTCTTCGATACCATCGAGGAACGGTGGCAGCGCGATGTGGATTCTGCCAAAAAACAGGCGGTACTGCGGCGGAAATTCGTGGAGCATCGGCGTGGGTTCTTCCTTGCCCTTGTGATCCTTGCCATTCTCGCACTGTTCGTCTTTGGCGTATACCGACTCTTCTTTGTGATCCGCCATGTAGAGGTCGATACCGCATCCGGCTACAGCGCAAGCGAGATCCAGACCGCTGCGGGCATTGCGGACGGCGACACCCTCTACTCTTTCCGAAGTGCCGATGCCGTGGACGCCATCACATTCCGCCTGCCGTACATCAAATCCGCTGCGATCACCAGAACGATCCCGAGCAGTGTGACCATTGTGACGGAAAACGATGCAATGCGCTATTACACGGAGATTTATGGCGAGACGGTCGCGCTCTCTGCCGGACTGCGGGTGCTGGGATCCGTCGATCCCGATACCGCTGCTTCGAACGGAGCGATCCGGCTGTATCTGCCGGCGGTGGAGAAAGCGGTTGCCGGACGGGTCCTTGTGTTCCGGGATGCCAAAAAGGAGCGTGCGATCCGGGAGTTACTCACGGAGACGGAAAAATCCGTTCTCTCTGACCGTATCGGCATGATCGATGTGCGCGATGAACAGAACATTCAGATGAACTGTGACGGTACCTACCGATTGACCTTTGGCTCCGGTACAGACGCGGGACTGAAGCTGCGCATGGCAAATAAGACCATTTCCGATTCGCTCTTTGAAACGGGAATGCTGGCAAAGATCGATCTGAGCGTGACCGGGGTGGCAAGCGTTCAATACGATCTGCGGCTGGATCTCTCGGCAGTGGATTAAACATCCAAAAAACGTTGTTTGCAATCTGTACAAAGGCTGCCGGAAGAATTTTCACAAAGATTTTTGAAAAAAGCTATTGCAAATCGCATGGTTTTGGTATATTATATAGAGTAGAGGTATTCTGCCGTAATTCGGGCAAGGGACAGGCGTTCATTCATGGATGAAAAATGCCATACTTGTCAGAAGCTGGCAGGAGGATCGTTTTCCAGCCACGGAGAACACGATGGACCATATGGTCCCGAAACAGAGAAAATCACTCTGGACTTCCGGGCGACGGTTGAAAAACGGCAAACGGAAGACAGTAGACAGCAATTCGGTTTCGTGTGAAGCCGGGACGAAAAAAAACGAGGAGGGCACGGACAATGCCATTTGAACTGGAAGATTATAATTTTGACAGCGGCGTAAATATCAAGGTAATAGGCGTCGGCGGCGGCGGAAACAATGCGGTGAACCGTATGGTTGCCGACAATGTGCGCGGCGTGGAATGTATTGCGGTCAATACCGATATGCAGGCGCTTGTCAATTCCAGCATCACCAAGAAGATCACCATCGGTGAAAAGGTGACGAAGGGCCATGGCGCAGGCTCCAATCCGGAGGTCGGCGCACAGGCTGCGGAAGAAAGCATAGAGGACATCAAATCCGCGCTGAGCGGTGCGGATATGGTGTTTGTCACTGCCGGCATGGGCGGCGGTACCGGTACAGGCGCGGCTCCCATTGTAGCGAGAGTGGCAAGAGAACTCGGCATCCTGACGGTCGGTATCGTGACCAAGCCCTTCCTCTTTGAAGGCAAGCGGCGTATGATGCAGGCGGAAGCAGGTATCACCAACCTGCGTGACTACGTGGACGCGCTGATCATCATCCCGAACGAGCGGCTGAAGCAGGTCGGCGAAAAGATCACACTGATGAACGCATTCCAGGTATCCGACGATGTGCTGCGCCACGGTGTACAGTCCATCACGGAGCTGATCAACGTTCCCGGCTACATCAACCTCGACTTTGCAGACGTAACCTCCATCCTCAAGGACGCAGGCTACGCACATATGGGTGTCGGCGAAGCAACCGGCAAGGACAAGGCGGAAACCGCCGCAAAGATGGCGATCTCTTCTCCGCTGCTGGAAACCTCGATCTGCGGCTCCAAGGGCATCATCATCAACATCACCGCGTCTCCCGATATTTCCATGGACGACATCGACATCGCAGCCTCTCTCGTTACATCGGAGGCGCATGAGGACGCGACTGTGATTTTCGGTGTGGTGTTCGATCCCGATCTGGAAGACACCATGAAGGTCACGATCATCGCTACCGGCTTTGAAAACAAGAACGAATCCGCTCCGGCGTTCGGCAAATCCGCGGCTGTGGACACCAAGCTCCGCACCGTTGCCGCCGGGAAGATCGAAAAAGGGCAGGTTGTGAAGAAGGAATCCCAGATCCCGGAAGACGGTGAAAAAACCGAGAATGCGGGTGCAGAAAAGGACGAGGATTCCCCGATTTCCGAGGACGATTTCAACGAGATCATCAATATGCTGAAGAAGGGCAGAAACAACCCGCAGCAGGGCAACAATCCCCCGCCGAGACGCTATTGATTCCCAAAACCAGAACATAGAAGAAAGAAGAAGCTGTTCTCACGAGAGCGGCTTTTTCTTTTTGATTATGTGCCGCCTGTGCGTGATCGTTTACACGACGGTCGCTCTCGTTTTGACCGTTGTATCGTTGGCGGTATCGCAGGAAAGAAGGGTGCTTCACTGCAAGGAAAGTCCCGGATCGTATAGGATGTGTGATTTTTTATTTCTAAAATTCATGGAATCTCTTGCAATAATTGTGGAAGAATGGTATAATAGGAGCATTACAAATCGAAAGGAAAACGGTATGATCAAGCGATTTCTTCCTTATTATAAGCCGCAGTGGAAGATGTTCGTGGCGGACATGATCTGCGCGCTCATCCTCGCTCTGTGCGACCTTGTGTATCCAACGATCACGCGGAGTATGCTCAACGTGTACATCCCGAACAACCAGATCCGGCTTCTTGTGCTCTGGGCGGTCATTCTGCTGCTCATCTACATCGTTAAGCTTGGGATGAACTATTTTGTTGCCTATTGGGGCCATCTTGTCGGTGTCCATATGCAGGCACATATGCGGCGCGACGTGTTCAATCACCTCGAACGGCTGCCGCTCACGTATTTTGACAACAACAAAACCGGTACGATCATGTCCCGGATCGTCAGCGACCTTATGGATATTTCAGAGCTTGCCCACCACGGTCCGGAGGATCTCTATCTCTCCCTCAACACCATCATCTGCGCGTTTAGCATGATGGCGCGGAGCTATCTGCCGCTTGCCGTCATCATTGTTATGACCCTGCCCGTTATGGTGATCTATTCGTCCCATCTCCGCCTGAAGATGAGCGAGGCGTTCACAGAAACACGTGTGGAAACCGGGGAGATCAACGCCAATCTCGAAAACAGCATCGCCGGGATCCGCGTCTCCAAGGCGTACACCAGCCAGGATTTCGAGAACGAACAGTTCAATAAAGGAAACGAACGGTTTGTCAAGGCGAGAAGCCGTGCGTATAAGGTCATGGCACAGTTTCAGTGCGGTACCACCTTTATCGGCGACTTTTTGCAGGTCATTCTCTACATCGCAGGCGGTATCTTCTGCGCCTATGGGAAAATCAATATCGGCGATTTCACAGCTTTTGTGCTGTACATCGGCATTTTCATGAACCCGGTCCGGCGGCTCATCTCCTTCATGGAGCAATACCAGAACGGTATGA
>USGH01000146.1 GCA_900554225.1 uncultured Eubacteriales bacterium
GTATTCCAGCGTCATCAGCCCCGCGCCGGGGCCCAGCGGCAGACCGGCGAGCATCCAGAGCAGCAGCAGCGCCGCCCAGCCCAGCAGGAAAAAGAGGCTGTAGGGCAGCATGGTGGAGATGAGGGTGCCGATGCCGGAAAAGATGGAGGTCAACGCCCCGGTATACAGGGAGTAATTGCCGACCTCGTATTCCCCGTTGCACACGCCGCGCGCGATCAGGAGAAACAGCACACAGTTGACGGCGGTGGAAAATACAGTCGTTCCCATGTGCCACAGTCCCTCGCCGACAAAGAGCTTTTTGAGTCCCTTGAAATACCGTTCAAACGTTTCGCTGTACCGCCCGATAAAGAGCTCCGAAAGTCCAAACAGGCGCACCTCCTTGACCATATCCTTGTTCGTCATCAGATTTGAGTAATAATTCATCTGGCGGCGATCCTTGGAGTGGCAGCGGATATACTGGAAATTCTTCTGCCGATAGACGAAATTGATGATCGCGGTCGGCACGGAGAGAAGGGCTATGATCCACGGCGCGGCGGGACTGACGGTTGCCAGCACCACGATGAAGGAGACCATGCTGATGATGGTGCTGATGATCGTGAAGTTCGCGTTGAGGATCTGGATCGGACGGTGACCTGCCTCGCGCTTGGCGTTTTCGAGCTTCTCATAAAATTCCGGTCGGTCGAAGCTGGCAAGATCCACCTCGCGCGCCTTGTTCATGATCCGCAGATTCACGTTGTTGACGACCAGCTCCCCGGCGATATTCGTGACGATGCTGTTCACACGATTCACCATGCTCACGATAAAGGAATACGCGAAACGGAGAATGAGCAGTCCCATCACGGCGGAGAACCGGTTGATCCCACTGGCGGCGGCAACATAAGCAGAGGCAAGGGCGTTGAGAAGCTGTGCGCTGATCCATGCGCCGATCACGGGGGTCACGCCGTTGAAGATCGCCATGAAAACCATGAAAAAGAGGATCCACGGGCGCGTGTCCCAGACGATGTGGAAAATATAGACGAGCCGATGGAGAAATTTCCCCGTCACACGGCGGATGTACCCGGGGACTTCCCGGATGGAGGTGGGTTTCGGTTCCCGGAGTGCGTCGCGGGCTTTATCCTGCGGTCCCCCAAAGAATCCGGGCGGTGCTCCCATTGGTGCTGGCATAGTATATCCTTCCTTTCTGCGGGAAAATCCTCATTCCGGATCCGCTTCTCCGGCGGCGATTACCTTCTGCAGCAGCGCGGCAAGCGTCTCCTTTTCCGTGTCGGTCAAAGGCGCAAACAGAGCGGCTGCGGCGCGTTCGTGGATTTTTCGCATTTCCGCCGCCTTTTCTCTGCCGGAATCCGTGATGTGTACGATGGTCTGCCGCTTGTCCGATTCCGACGGCGTGCGCACAACGTACCCCTTTTGCTCCATGCGGCACAGCAGCTCGGAGAGGGATTGCGGTCGGATACGCATGGCGCGGGCAAGCTCAATCTGCGGTGTGCCGTCCGTGTCGCAGAGAAGACCCAGAAGTCTGCCCATGCCGGGACTGTGCGCCCGCGGTACCTCGTCCTCGGCGTGCGGCGGAAACGGTGCGTCGGCGGGAGGGATCCCGGGCGGAGGCGGAAAGGGCATATCGGGCGGCGCGTCCTCCATAGGCGGCGGACACATCCCGGGCGGCGGGCCGTTTTTCCGTCTGGCAAGCGCGTCCAGCTCCCGGATCATCTGCCGCAGCCGCACCTCGATACTGCGCTCGTTCATCTTTATATCACCTCTTAATAATCAGGTACCTTATTATAACACGCCCGGACGGTGCTTGTCAATCCTATTTCCGAAAAAAAGGAAAATGATATGAATTTCCCCAAGGCAGTTGACAAAATGCCGAATTTGTGGTATAAATGTGGTATAACTATGGTCAGAATATGCCGCATATGCCAAAAAAACAGAAAGCTGAGGTATAAACGATGAAACGACTGCTTATACTCTGCCTGAGCACCCTGCTTCTTGCCGGATGCGCCTCGAATGGACCTGTGGAAAAGGACAGCGAAACCACCGGAGGCAGTGCCGACACCACCGATACGGTAGTACAAAACGAGGAAACAGAGGACACCGCCTATCTTGACGCGGTGGGACAGCGGGATTACGGCGGACGGGATTTCCGGTTTCTTCTGTTCAGCACAGGAGAGGAGCTGAGCTGGTCGGCGTTTGACGTGCTGGCGGAGGAGGCGACCGGCGAGGGGATCAACGACGCGATCTACAACCGGAACCTCTCCATCGGCGAGCGGTTCAATGTAAAGATCGTCGGCGATGGGGACGCGAATGCCGCCGGGAAGCTGGCCTCGATGGTGCGCGCAGGGGATCCGACCTATGACGCTTCGTTTTTACAGACGGGCAGTGCCGGTTCCAACGCGCAGAACGGGGATTTCCTTGACATGACCGCGCTGCCGGACATCGACATTACCAAGCCGTACTGGGACCAGAGCTGCATACACGACCTGTCCATCGGCGGTAAGGTGTACTTCATGACCGGTGATATTTCCACCATCGACAAAAAGGCGACGTGGATCCTCATGTTCAATAAGAATCTCGTCACGTCGTTTGACCTGGAAAGCCCCTATACGCTTGTAAACGAGGGAAAATGGACCGTTGACAAGTTCCGCGAGATGTCCGCCGACGTATCCACGGACTTAAACGGCGACGGCACGATGGATCAGGCGGATCAGTACGGTCTTGCCACCACACCGGACACCGTATACGGACTGTTCTATTCCTGCGGCGGTCGATTCATCGAAAAGGACGCGGACGATCTGCCGGTGTTCAGCGTGGACGTGGACAAGTGCTCGTCGATCCTTGAAAAAACGGGCGCGATCATGTCCGACCGGAACGCAACGTTGCTGTCGTCGCTCATCAAAGGAGAGGAGAATCCGATCGTCACGATCCAGAATTGCTTTATCGAGGGACGGAGCCTCTTCTATGGTGAGGTCATGTTCCACGTCAACCGGCTGCGCGAGATGGCGGACGATTTTGGGATCATCCCGATGCCGAAATACAACGAAGCACAGGAGCATTACATTACCTATACGAATCCGGCGGGACTGATGCTCGTCATTCCGAAAACCACTGCGGACGTGGGATGCACGGGATCCGTTCTCGAGGCGATGGCAAGCCTGTCCCATAAGACCCTGACCCCGGCGTATTACGACAACGCGCTGAAGGGAAAATTTGCCCGTGACAACGATTCCGGCGCGATGCTCGACCTGATTTTTGAAAACCGCGTGTACGACCTGACGCAGATCTACGGCTGGGGATCGATGCCCTCCAGTTATAACGCGCTTGCCCTGAAAGGTTCCTCCGACCTTGCGTCCCTGATCGCGCAGAAGCAGTCCGCAATCGATACGAGCATTGAGAAATTCGTCTCGGCGTTCACGGAAGAATAATTCCAAAAAAATCGGCAGAAGCCGTCTGTTCCAAAACCGAATAGCGGGCATACAACTGTGCCATACTGAAAGACAGGGATCCACACCATGCGGAAATCCCTGTCTTTTGTTCTATATCCGAGAAAGGAGAGTTTGTATGGCACAGAAAAAGCCGGTATGTCCGGAAAAGGAGCTGCTCTCGGAGATCTACCGGAATCTGCAAATGGGCAGTGAAAATCTCGGCTCCGTGGTATCGATGATTCAGAATCCGCAAATGCTGCGGGAGGTCACGTCTCAGCTGGAGGGATACGCAGAACACAGTGCGAAAACCGTTGAGCAGATGCGGGAGCACATGGTTCGTCCGCAGAAGGAGAGCATGATGAAAACGATGATGGCGCGCGGCGGGATCGCGATGAACACAATGTTCGATTCCTCCGACCACCACATCGCGGAAATGATCGCACGCGGTACGAGAATGGGAGCGGATTCGCTGGAGAAAACGATCTACCGGATGCAGCGGTACGGCTGTGAACCGGAGGTCGCGAAATTTGGCTGCCGCGTGGTTCAGTTTGAGCGCACGGAGGCTGCACGAATCGAGGCGTTTCTATGAACGGGAAGCATACGCCGGAGTCTTATGAAAACCGCACCGGATTTACGCGGGAGGACACACCGTATCCCCGTGCGCGCCTGTATATCGATCACGATCCGTCCCTTATTTTTCCGTGGACGCCCCGTTTTCTGCCGGGTGTTTTTTTCGCAGCTGTATCTCCCGCATCCGATGGATCACCGCTTTCACATCGGCGGGACGAGGCAGATCCAGAAAACGGGAGCAATCCGTAAAGAGCTTCGAGTAGCATAGCTCGATCCCCTCCACCTCCACACGATGATACAGCTCGTCCAGCGCGCCGTCGAGGGTATTCTGTGTCGGTTTGCGCGTGACCATCAGATAGCGGATGAGAAATGCGGCGGCATTCTGCATCTCCGGCGTCGCCAGTCCCGGAATCGCGCGGATGTCGATGTTCTCGTTCCCGATACAGAGAAAGCCCATATCCGAGACAATGAGCCGCTCACCCGTGCTGTGTGTCGGATAGGATGTGAACCCATCGGCAAGGAGCGTTCTGTCCTGCGACCACGCGACCTCCCCGGGCAATGCCGTTTTCGTACCGTCCGTGTCCCAGATCGCCTGTGCTTCGGTGGTGACATCGGATATGCGGTATTCGTCCATGCGGTACACCCGATCCGCCACGCCGAGATATTCGCCGCTGCCGCCGATGACGAGAATGGTCGATACCCCGTGGCGCGCCAGCTCATTCACCCGATCCGTAAAGGGCGTGATCGGTTCGTGGTGGATGAGTTTTTTCATCATCCTGTCCCGGATCATGAAATTTGTCGCGCTCCGGTCCTCATCGATGAGCAGCACTCTGGCACCACAGTCCACGGCTTCCATGATGTTTGCCGCCTGTGAGGTGGAGCCGGATGCGTGAGGGGTGGAAAAATCCGTCGTGTCGCCGCCCGGAATCCAGCGAATGAACGGGGAAATATTCAGATGGGAGACAGCGCGTCCGTCCTCCGCGAAAATTTCCGTTGCCGTGTCGTCTGTCAGCACCAGCTCCCGTCCGTCCCCCGGAATGTGGTCGTAGATCCCGGCAGATAATGCATCCAATACGGTCGATTTGCCGGAATAGCCGCCGCCTGTGATCACGGTCACGCCCCGTCGGAATGCCATGCCGCGCACGCCCTCCCATTCTACGGCGTCGCCCGGTGTGGAGACAAACGGCACGGCGTCCCGCATCGGCAGCTCGCTGTCCTTTTCCCGGGGGAGGATGCTGCCGTCCGCGATAAAGGCGATGTACTCCCCGCTCTCCCGCAGTCGCGCCCGGATCCGCTGCCGCTTTTCCGCGAACGTGAGGGCAGACTCCAGGCCGCACAGGTCAAATTCCGCGACAAACTGCGCGACAGCTTCCGGCATATCGCGGCAGAGCATCGTCTGCGTCCGCTTGAGCTTGTGGAACGGGAGCTGCACCTGCATCCGGATACAGAGGCACATCTCCGGCGGGGTCATCTCTGTATCCGGCAGCAGCTTTACCTTACAGCCGCTGATATATTCGTACTCCCGTGTCGGACATTTCGCAAAAAACGCCGCGTTGCGGGTGAGAATCTTTGCGTCCGGTCTGTGGAGGAGGAATTTGCCGTTTTCCTTGTCCGGTCGCGCACGGTTGTAGTATGCCGCGTTGCAGCGGTCAAAATACGGTGCGATCTGCCGCAGGCAATAATCCGCCGCCGTGCGCAGAAGATCGTGTATGTCCGTCTCCCCCGCGTTTTGCCGTTCCTTCGCCGCCTCCAATGCCGGTACAAGAGATGGCGCAAAACCGCTCACGGGGATCTGTGCCGTTACGGTGGGCAGGTCGTTTTGATCTCTGCCGCCTTTTTCGAGTACAAAGCTCGTTTTTCCAGACCAGTACGTGTTGTCGCTGTTCTCCTCGGGAAAATCATGACCGGGAATCTCTATGGAGATGCGCGCGTTGTATAGCTCCTCTCGTTTTGTACCCTCGCGCCAGCTGTAGGTTTCCGTATCGTTTTCCATGCGTGTAAAATACCATTTTAAGCGTTTCAATGCTGTTTCTCCTTTGTCTGCTCTGTTTCGCAATAAGCGGCGCACCGGGATCCGGACAAGAATATCCGGCCGGTCGTCATGGCTTCTGCCGCTTTGATCGATCTGATACGATATATCATCCTGCCAGTACAGGGGATCCTCGTCGCTGTAGGACAGATCCCCGTTTGAGAAAAACACGATGGATCCGGCGTAGATGGCGTAGTAATGCTCCTCACAGCGATCCATATTGTGTAGAAAGTAGGATAGTCTCTGCATAGTACATGCCTCCTCTCGTGAAAAAGTCTCTGTATCCGGGCACAAAAAAAGACCGCGACAGGTGCGGTCAGGATGGGAAGACTCTGATACAATGGATCCAGAGCATCCCCACAGCTTCCGGAGTCGTCCACAGGAGAGGAAAATTCCGGAAAACAAAAAACACACCCGCCTCGGATGTGCATCAGGAAAACGCGCCGCGGATGATGTGCAGCCGGAACAGGTGACGCGTATTTCTTTTTCGGTATGCTTCAGGCGATGACCAAAGAAGCAGCACCGGATACAGGGATCCGATTCCATATTCTATTCTTTTTCATGGTAGATCCCTCCTTTGCGATATTGAAAATTGGGGTTTGCACGGCATAGCTCGCGCCGTGTGGCTATAGTATAGCATATCCATCCTTCGCTTGTCAATAGCGTTTTTCAGAAATTTGCCTGGAAAACAAAAACGCCGGATGGGGGATCCGACGTTTTTGATATGTGTGTTACCCTACGTGAAAAATGCGGCGCAGAATCGATGCGAACACGC
>USGH01000147.1 GCA_900554225.1 uncultured Eubacteriales bacterium
TACCCTTCTTCAGCGAAATCTGTTTGGATACGGATGTCCTCTTATAACCGTTTTTCTTTTGTACTTCTATTTTTATATTCGTGGGTTATTATACCGCAAACCCCGCCGAAAAGCCGGACAATCCGTGCTGTACAGTGGACAGAATTTATCTTTTATTCCTTTCCGGCCGTATTGCCATACCGGACATGACGGATTCTCCGGATATGGGCAAAGGTTTTCTCCTCTCCCTCACGGGCAAGCATTTCCAGCCAACGGCGGAGCAGCATGGCGGTTTTGGAGTGCATATTGTCCCTTGCCTGAGAATGCAGGAAATATGTAAGCGCACAGTCATCCGTATAGGCATCGCCCTTGTAGATTTTGCTTGCTGCCACGCGGTCGCAGAACATCTCCTTCACGTACCGCAGCGGCATTTCTACCGGTTCGTATTTTTTGGTTGCCGGATTCACATCCGTCCAGTATTCAAAATGATGGCGGTTTCTGCCCTTGTGGTGCATCCATGCCGCCGACGCACCGAACAGCTCCCGTTCCCGTTCGTTCGGACTCCGATTTCCCTGATAATAAAGTGCGCCGGGAATAAATTCCGTGGGAGAGTACTTACTCAGATCGTGGGTCAGTCCCTGCCATGGGATCCCGCAGCGAAGGCAGTGCTCCAAGACCTTTTCCTTGTGCTGTGTGATCGTTTTGAAATGTAAAATCGGGTGCATATGTAACCCCTCCCGTCTCAAGATCCTACACCGAGATGATAGCACATTTTTCGCGAAAATGCAAGGGGATGGATGTAACAATCCCAAAACAACAGGCATATTGCAGAAAGAAGCTGCGGCAGCTTCTGTGTACAATGCACAGATTGAGGACGCTTTTTATGCTTTTATATACAAAAATACAATTTGTGTGTTGACATATACCGTGCGATATGTTATTCTATAGATATAAAAACGGAAAGGAGCGTCATCATGTCTGACACCGCCGCAAAATGTCCCGCGATCCGATCCTTCCCGCGCTTTCTTGCCCTCCGTGAGATGCGCCGCAGACCGCGTACCTATCTGCCGATGTTCTGCATCTATTTCGGGGTGATGCTGTTGCTGTTCAACCTGTTCATCTACACCGAAAGCCGGATACAGAGCGATATTCTGTATTATAAAGTGAATACGCAGTGGATCCTGCCGGAGCTGACCGACGCGGAGATCACGGTTCTGCGCGCCGAGGAGGATGTACAGGCGGTCGAAGCGGTGGCGGACGGATACGGAACCTATACCGCCTATGTGACGCTCACCCCGGATAAGGATCATAGCGTACATGAAATCTGCCGGTCGCTCTGTGACACACTCACGCGGATGCAGCTATGGGAGCGCAGTGCGGTGTACAAAAACGCGAAGAGGATATCCGATGAACGCGGCGTAGATCACCTATATAATGGCGCACTGGTCAACGCGCGGTATCTGACTGCTCTGTCCGAATCGCTCTTTCAGCCGTCGATGCTGCTTCTTTCGTGCTTATCCGCCGGGATGGTCTTTGCCGTGACGGTCTTTCTCTACCGGATGAAGCTCGCGCAATCGGCAAAGGAATACGCGGTGCTGCGCGGCATGGGGATGACGATGCGTACCCTGCGCCGGATCCAGTTCGGACAGGCAAACGCGATCCTCACGCTGTCCTTCTTTCCGTCGCTCGGGCTGTCCGTCGGCATCATGGCATGGATCTGCCACCTGACAACGAGGCTGTTCCCCGATTACCACGGCAACACAGTGCTTTATCTCGGAATCCCGTGGGGGACCATTGCTTTTCTGTGGGTGGTCTGGTCCCTTGCAGTGTTTATTGCGATCATTCTCAGCACCCGGATGTTCCGGCAGAAAACGGTCACGGAGCTGTCCCATGGCGCCGCGGAGGAGATCTCGTATGTGGAAAAGAGCGACGGCAGATTTTTGAGCGGCGGCGGACTCTCCCGGTATGAGACGCTGTGGCGCAGACGGAATCGTAAAAAGCTCATGCGCACCGCAGTTTTATGTTTGCTGCTTGTCCTGTTCCCAGGACTGCTTTTTTCGATCTTTCTCACCATGCACATGACCGATCAGGCGGGGGAAAAGCTCTCCCTTACGGAGAACGAGGTGTATGTGTATCGGCTTGATCACGCAGACGTGGGGATTCCCGCCGATCTTCTTGCGGAGCTGGCAGACTTGCCCGGTGTGTCGCGTCTATACTCCCGTTCGTATTCCTTTTTGCCGGAGAATACCGCCCGATGTCGCCAGGGAAACGCGGAGGTGCATATGGGCGGCGTCTCGTATCCCGTGCTGTGTATCAGTACCGTGCCGGCTCTGCGGGATATGCCATCGCCGGATGCGGTTTGGGTCGGAGCGGATTTCCCGGGCAATAGCGGGGATACGATCCGCCTTTCCGTGGATGGATATGGAACGGCGGAGGCTGTGATCGAGAAAAAGGACGAGACGCTTGCCGGACGGGAAAATCCGTTCCGCGGGTACGAATATGCCGTTTTCATCGGTTCGGATGTGTACTGCTCCCTGTATGGAACCACCGCACCGCGATTCCACGGATATGTGAATGTAATTGCCGATACGACCGTGCAGTCGCCGGAGGATACGGTGGCAGAGATCGAGCGGTATCTCGGGTATGACCGCGTATACCAGAACGAGCATGAGCGGTATCTCCACGACCGCATGGAGCGTCCGTATACGGTCCAGAACGTCTATTACGAAAGTCGGATCGTGGAGATCAAGGATACATTTTTCGAGCTGTTTATCCTCACGCAGACGTTCTATCTTCTCCTCTGCGCCGCTGCGGTGATTGCCTCCGTGACCTGTTTTGACCTGTCCAGGCGGGAGAGCGAATTTGCCACGCTGCGTGCGATGGGTGTGGAAAAAACGGTGCTGCGCGGTCGGATCACGGGCTTTGGTTGTATCCCGATCGCGCGGTTTCTGCCGATACTGTACCCGTTATTCGTGTTTTTCTCCTGCTTGATGGACGACAATGTGGGATTTGCCCGAAAATCATTCTCAAACGCACTGTATTTTAAGGGGACAGAACTGCTTGTCAACTACCTCATCGGCGAGTTTGCCGCCGTGGTGCTTCTGGCAGTCCTCTATCTCGGTGCTGCCTATCTTGCCGGATGGAGAACAGGAAAAACGATCCTGGGACGGTCGCTTGTAGAATCGATCCGGGGCGATGGCAGGTGAACGAAAGGAGCGATGGTATGGAACAAAACGATGTCATTTTGCGTTGCAGCGGGGTGAGCAAGCTCTATCTGCAAGGAGAATCGACGATCTATGCGCTGCGGGATGTGTCCCTGTCGGTGCGGCGCGGGGAATTTGTGATGCTGTGCGGCAGATCCGGCTCCGGCAAATCGACACTGCTCAACATTCTATCCGGCTTCGACACGCCAAGTACCGGAGAGGTCTGGATCGACGGCGTATCGTTGACGGGTGCAGGGGATAAGGAAGCGTCACGACTGCGGAATGAGAAGATCGGCTTTGTCTTTCAAAATTACAATCTATTGCCTATACTGACCGCGGCGGAGAATATCTGCGCCCCGATGAGTATTGGCGGCAAAGCTGTGGATGCACTGTATTTCCGGGAATTGTGCGAAACCCTTGCGATCACGGATCGGCTCCACCATCTGCCCACGGAAATGTCCGGTGGGGAATGTCAGCGGGTTGCCGTCGCCCGTGCGATGATCACCCGTCCGGCAGTATTGTTTGCCGATGAGCCGACCGGAAATCTCGATAAAAACACTGCGGCGGAGCTGATGACACTGCTCAAAAAGGCACAGCGGGAGTTTTCCCAGACGATCGTCATGGTGACGCACGATCCCTCGCTGCTTCCGGAGGCGGATCGCGTATTCACAATGGAAAACGGCACACCGCGGGAGAACGGAACGGGAAGATTGGAATGAAACGGATAACTGTCTGCAAAGAGACAAAACGGAAATTTCCTTGAAAGCGAAAGACAGGCTGGTATAAGAAAACCTCTCTGCAAGCGTAAAAACGCACAGGGAGGTTTTCTATAGACTTTCGTTATCAAATGTGCCGCCGGATTTTCATACCGGTGAAGAGCAAAGCTGTACAGGCAAACATGAGCGGGAGCAGATACACATCCGCGTCGCCGGTTGCGGGAGAGAGAATATCCGTCCGTGCGCCGTCGTCCTCTGCGTAGGAATGGGTTGCGTAATAGCCGGTGGGCATTTCATAATCGGTGCCGTAGAGAATCGCCGTATCCTCAATGAGGACGGATGCGTTCCGGACACAGAATCCACGGCTGCCATCGGGAATCCGGAGCAGGGAAGTCCGTTCCAGCGTTTGGGTATCCATGCCGGAGGAGATCGTGAGGGAATGCAGCACACCGTCTACCACGGGAATCGTCAGCCGGATCGGATCGCCGTTTTCGTAATGTTGCACAATCTCGTTGTCTAAATTGCCGAAATCGTCCACGGAACCATCCGCGCGCAGAACCACCGCGGTGATATTCGATGGCCTATCTCCGGTGCAGGTCAGCAGAAATGCGAAATATCCGTTTGTTCTGGAGATGCTGCGGAAGCGGAAGGTGAGGTCTACGGTGTATGTATCCGTATTTGCGATCTCCGGCAGGATGGCATAGGTGCGCCGCTCGCCGTTCGGATCGATGACCAGACCGTCCACGGTGACGCCGATCCGGGATTCCTGCGCATTGGCGTTACCGGCACGGATTCCGGCAAGATGTGCGGTAGAAACGCGGGTGAAATCCTGATGATAGAGTACCTCGCCTGCGGAATGTGCTGCGTAAGCCGTGATAGGAAGCATATGCATGAGAAAAACGGTGCAGAAAATGAGTAAAATAAAGGAACGCAGCGATATGGCAATACAGTTGCGCACGGATACAGCATCGGACACACAAGTGCGTTGGATTCTCTCAAAAAGACTGCTCATATGGACAACACCCCTTTCTCTCCCATTTTGTATTATATCGTTTTTTCACAGCTTCGTCAAGAGGAAATGCGCCACTTTCCCAATTTCGGCAAAATGCGACCTCGTTTGTGCAATTTGTAACGTAAAAATCGTTTTCACTGGTCGGTGATACCCATACAGAGGGGGAGCGGAAAGCTGTATCCGATGGGAAATAAGTGGAACCATAAGGGGGAGGACCAATGCGGAAAGTGAAAAAGGACCGCCTTGCGGATAACAAAGCGGTCCAGTATGCTTGCGCATTAGTGAATGATGTAGCGTTCGGTAGCCTTGTCGAAGAGGTGTACTCTGGACATATCGAAAGCAACGTTGACGATGTCGCCTGCGCGGGTGGTGGAACGAGCGGATACACGTGCGGTCATCGTGGTTTCTTCTGCTACGAGATACAGATAGATTTCCGCACCCATAAGCTCGGTAACTTCTACGTCGCATTCGATCACGGCATCAGACATAGCCTTGAGGGAAGCGTTGTCGTCATGGATACATTCAGGACGGATACCTGCAACAACTTCCTTGCCTACGTAGTCCTTGAGAACCGGGTTGGCAGCCTTTTCAGCCGGCAACTTGAGGGAGTTGGAGCCGAACGTGATGTAATAGTCCTCGCCCTTCTTCTCCAGTACGCAGTTGATGAAGTTCATCTGCGGCGTGCCGATGAAGCCTGCAACGAACAGGTTGACCGGGGTGTCATACAGGTTCTGCGGGGTATCTACCTGCTGGATCAGACCGTCCTTCATAACAACGATACGGGTAGCCATGGTCATAGCCTCGACCTGGTCGTGCGTAACGTATACGAACGTGGTACCGACTCTCTGGTGGATCTTGGTAAGCTCGGTTCTCATGGCAGCACGCAGCTTAGCGTCAAGGTTGGACAGCGGCTCGTCGAGAAGGAATACCTTCGGGTTACGGACGATAGCACGGCCGAGTGCAACACGCTGCTTCTGACCACCGGACAGAGCTTTCGGCTTTCTGTCGAGCAGGTGGGTGATGTCCAGGATACGGGCAGCTTCTTCTACACGACGCTTGATCTCTTCCTTCGGCGTCTTGCGGAGCTTCAGACCGAATGCCATGTTGTCAAATACGGACATATGCGGGTACAGAGCGTAGTTCTGGAACACCATCGCGATGTCTCTGTCCTTCGGAGCAACGTCGTTGACGAGCTTATCGCCGATGAACAGTTCGCCTTCGGAGATTTCTTCCAGACCGGCGATCATACGGAGGGTGGTGGACTTACCGCAGCCGGAAGGACCGACGAGAATCAGAAATTCCTTGTCCTTGATGTCCAGACAGAAGTCGGATACGGCAGTAACGCCGCCGGGATATTTCTTGTAGATGTGTTTCAGGGATAAGCTTGCCATTCGAGAATCCTCCTCATGGATTTTGTTTACGGAATATATGCACGGATCCGGGAAAAACGCACCGGAATCCGGGGTGGGCATGGTACTCACCCATTTCTGCTATGCATTATTATAGCAAAAAGAGCCGGAATAGAAAAGAGTTTTTTTTACTGAAATTCCGTTTCCGGCTTTGTATACTTTGACCACTACAAAAGCGGTTTTCGGCGGCGCAGTACGCGCAGAGTCCAAGCGGATCCTGATTCACGGCAAGTACCTCGTCGTTTGCGAAGAGATCCATCTCCCATTCCGTCAGCCGGTTGAGATCACAGGAGAGCTGGATCGGAGAGGGAAATACGGCGCGGATCGTGAACGTGACCAGCTGCTCATCTGCGGTCAGACGGCATTCCTTGCCGCACTGCGTACCCACCTCAAGCATATCGAGATCGAAATAATGCCCATGGCCCGTAACGCTT
>USGH01000148.1 GCA_900554225.1 uncultured Eubacteriales bacterium
CCGGCTCAGCGAAATTCAGGTCGCCGCCGCCGATATTCTCTTTCACTCGGAGGACAATCTCCTGCTGCCCTCCCAGACCGCGTCCGGGAAAACCGAGGCGGCGTTCTTTCCCATTCTCTCGCAGTTCTACGACGATATGCCGCAGTCCGTCGGGGTCATCTATATCGCCCCCCTCAAATCCCTCATCAACGACCAGTTCGGCCGCATTTCCGAATTGTGCGACGAGACCGGTATCCCCGTCACGCACTGGCACGGAGACGTCGCCGCGTCCCAGAAGAACCGGCTCATGAAGGACCCGCGCGGGATATTGCAGATCACACCGGATTCGCGGGAGGGAATGCTCTTCGACCGCAACGGCGACCTCATGCGCATCTTCGGGGATCTCCGCTACGTCATCATCGACGAGATCCACACCCTGACCGGCACCGACCGCGGCAACCAGATCCTCTGTCAGCTTGCCCGACTCCGCGAGAGAACCGGCGTATCGCCCCGCAGGATCGGACTGTCCGCCACCATCGGCGATATGGAGCGTGCGGCGGATTGGCTCGGTGCGGCAAGCGGACGGAACACCACCGTCGCACACGTCACCCCGCAGAAGATCCGCTGGCGGCTCGGCATGGAGCATTTCTTCATTATGGAAAAGGACGTGGCAGAAGAAACCTCCGCCGAGGCAGCCATAGAATACGCCGCCGCCCATCCGCAGGACGCGGGATCGGACGAAAACGGCGCGGACGCATCGACGGAGAATATGCCCACGCTCCCGCTGGATCTGGGGTATGAATACATCTACGCGTGTACCCACGACCGCAAGGCGATCATTTTCTCCAATTCCCGCGAGGAAACGGAGTACGTCACCGCCACCATGCGCCAGATCGCCGAACGGCGCGGAGAGCCGGACGTATTTCTCATCCACCACGGCTTTCTCTCCGCCGCCATCCGGGAAGAAGCAGAGCTGAAAATGAAGGACGACGACACCCATCACGTCGTGTGCGCCACCGTCACCATGGAGCTGGGCATCGACATCGGCAGGCTGGAGCGCGTGATCCAGCAAAACGCACCCAATACCGTCTCCTCCTTCCTCCAACGGCTCGGCAGAAGCGGACGGCGCGGCGATCCACCGGAGATGATGATGGTCTTCCGCGAGGAAAATCCGCTGCCGAATACGCCCCTCCCGCAGCTCATCCCGTGGGATCTCCTGAAGGGCATCGCCATCGTGCAGCTATACATTGAGGAACGCTTCATCGAACCGCCGAACATCCGCAAAATGCCGCTGAGCCTGCTCTTTCAGCAGACGCTCTCCGTCCTTGCCGCAGCCGGTGCGCTCTCTCCCGCCAATCTTGCCGAACGGGTCCTCCATCTGCCGCCGTTTCGCTATATCGAAAAGGACGACTACAAAGCCCTTATGCTCTCGATGCTCCACAACGACTGGCTCGAAATGACGGAAGAGCGGGAGCTGATCCTCGGTCTGCGCGGCGAACGGCTGGCGGATTCCTTCAAATTCTACGCCGTGTTCAAGGACAACGACGACTACACCGTCCGCTGTGAATCCGACGAGATCGGGGTGCTGAACAGTCCGCCGCCCGTGGGAGATCGGTTTGCCCTTGCCGGACGCGTCTGGGAGGTCACGGAGCTGGATCTGCCCCGCCACCTCATCTACGTCAAAAGCGTGCGCGGCAAAATGGAGGTCGCGTGGCCCGGCGATTTCGGCGAGGTACACACCCGGATCCTCGAGCGGATGCGGCAGGTGCTGTGCGAGGACACGGAATACCCCTATCTCAAGGAGGGCGCGCTGAAACGGCTCCGTACCGCCCGTGCGCTTGCCAGAAATACGGGGCTCTGCGACCGCTCTATCCTGCCGCTGGGGGGCTATACGTGGGCACTGTTCCCCTGGCTCGGCACCAGATCGTTCCGGACGCTCCGCCGCTACCTTGTCCGTCACGCCGGTCATTACAAGCTCTCCGGCATGGAATTTGAGGGCTGCTACTACATGACCTTCAAGCTCGAAAACGGCAGCGGGACGGAGCTTCTCCGCGATCTTGCCGCCGAAACAGAGGCAAACGGCGTGGATCTTGATGCCCTGATCGGCGCGACCGAGGCTCCCGTGTTTGAAAAATACGACGAATACATTCCCTCTCCCCTGCTCCGCAAGGCATTTCGCGAGGACAAGCTGCGCAGCGACGAAATGATCCGGAGACTCCGGGAGCTTGCCGGGAAATGAGACGGCAAAGCGCCGTACACCGGACAAGCAGCGCCCTTTTCATCACCACAGGCGGAAAATATGCGCCAAAAGCCACCCGAAGGGCATCTTTTTCCCGACCACAATGCAAAAAACGGCGCAATACCCATCGCCGCCCGCCCTATAAAAGCCAAACAAAATAAAAAAAGCCGATTGTAAGTCAAAAAGGATACCATTATGCCTGAAAATATCGTCATCCATGGCGCGCGGATGAACAACCTCAAAAACATCGACGTCACCATCCCCCGCGAAAAGCTCGTCGTGATCACCGGGCTGTCCGGCTCCGGCAAATCCTCCCTTGCCTTCGATACCCTGTATGCCGAGGGACACCGGAGATTCGTCGAATCGCTGTCCTCCTATGCGCGTATGTTTCTCGGCCAGCTCGACAAGCCCGATGTGGACTCCATTGAGGGACTGTCCCCCGCCATCTCCATCGACCAGAAAACCACCTCCAAGAACCCGCGCTCCACGGTCGGCACCGTCACCGAGATCTACGACTACCTCCGTCTCCTCTACGCCCGTCTCGGCATCCCGCATTGTCCCGTTTGCGGCCGCGAGATCCGGCAGACCACCACGGAAACGATCATCGATCGGATCATGGACTTTCCCGCGGGAGAGCGCGTCATGATCCTGTCCCCCATCGTCCGCGAGAAGAAGGGCCGCCACGAGAAGGTCATCGCCGACGCGCGCAAGAACGGGTACGCCCGGATCCGCGTGGACGACGTGATCTACGATCTCGGGGAGGAAATCGCGCTGGACAAGAACAAAAAGCACACCGTGGAGCTGGTGGTGGACCGTATCGTCGTCAAGCCGGACGCGCGCACCCGTGTTTCCGATTCCGTGGAATGCGCGCTGCGGGAATCCGACGGCTTTGTCCGGGTCCTGACCGTGCCGCGCGAGGGCGACGGTGTCATGACAGAATTTTCCACCCACTTCGCCTGTCCGGAGCACGGCGTATCGCTCGGCGCACTCGAACCGCGGATGTTCTCGTTCAACAATCCCTTCGGCGCGTGTCCCCATTGTGCCGGACTGGGGGTCATGCGCACCGTCACGCCGGACAAGATCATTCCCGATATGTCCCTCTCCCTCGACGATGGGGCGGTCAATGTCAACGGCTTCAAAACCCTGACCGAAGATAGCTGGAACGGTCCTGTGATCGCCGCCGTTCTGGAGCCGCTGGGCGCGAATCTGCATATGCCGCTCAAGGATTTTCCGAAAGCTGCCCTTGACGCGCTCCTCTACGGCTCCGATACCCCTGTGACCGCGCGCCGCGTGTTCGATACCCGGGTGCAGACGCAGACCGTCCGCTTCGAGGGGCTGGTCAAAATGGTTGCCGACCGTGCCGCCCCGAACGCATGGAATGCCGAATATTATGAGCAGTTCCTCACCGATTCCACCTGTCCCGTCTGCCATGGCGCACGGCTGAACGAAAACGCGCTGTCCGTCACCATCGGCAGCGCCAATATTGCGGCGTTCTGCCAAAAAAGCATCACGGACGCGCTCGATTTCGTCAATCACCTGACGTTCACGGATACGGAAATGACCGTCGCGCGGGAGATCCTCAAGGAATTGAAGAGCCGCCTCGGTTTTCTCGTGAACGTGGGACTCGACTATCTCACCCTGTCCCGTTCCGCGGGCACACTCTCCGGCGGCGAGGCACAGCGGATCCGGCTGGCGACACAGATCGGCTCGTCGCTCGCGGGCGTACTGTATATTCTCGATGAGCCGTCGATCGGACTCCACCAGCGCGACAACACAAAGCTCATTGCGACCCTCAAAAAGCTGCGCGACCAGGGCAATTCCGTCATCGTCGTGGAGCATGACGAGGAAACGATGGAATCCGCCGACTACCTCATCGATGTGGGACCGGGCGCGGGCGTGCATGGCGGCAGGATCGTCGCGTGCGGCACTCCCGCCGAGGTCGCGGCAAATCCGGACTCCCTGACGGGCGCGTTTCTCTCCGGCAGACGGAAGATCGCGGTTCCGGAAACCCGGCGGCAGAGCAACGGCAAGTATCTGTCCATCATCGGTGCGCGGGAGAACAATCTCAAAAACATCGACGTGACCATTCCGCTCGGTATGTTCGTCTGCGTGACCGGGGTATCCGGCTCCGGCAAATCGTCCCTCATCAACGCGATCCTCTACCGTACCCTTGCCCGGGATCTCAACCGCGCCATCACGTATCCGGGACAGTGTACCCGCATCGACGGCGAGGAATTTCTCGACAAGGTGATCGCCATCGACCAGAGTCCCATCGGACGGACCCCGCGCTCCAATCCGGCGACGTACACGGGTCTGTTCGGCGACATCCGCAATCTGTTTGCGCAAACGCCGTCTGCCAAGCTGCGCGGATACACGGCGGGGCGGTTCTCCTTCAACACCAAGGGCGGTCGTTGTGAAGCGTGTGAGGGCGACGGCGTGAAGAAGATCGAGATGCACTTTCTCCCGGATGTGTACGTGACCTGCGACGTCTGCCACGGCAAGCGGTACAACCGGGAAACGCTGGAGGTGCGCTATAAGGACAAGACGATCGCGGACGTACTCGACATGACGGCGGAGGAGGGCGCGGCGTTCTTTGCGGACATCCCCAAAATCGGCTCCCGGCTGAAGCTGCTCTGCGAGGTCGGGCTCGGCTACATCAAGATCGGGCAATCGTCCACGACCCTATCCGGCGGCGAGGCACAGCGCGTCAAGCTGGCGACGGAGCTGTCGAAACGGCAGACCGGGCGCACGATCTACATTCTCGATGAGCCGACGACGGGACTGCACGCCGCGGATGTGGAAAAGCTCATCGGCGTTCTCCAGCGGCTCGTGGAGCAGGGCAACTCCGTCGTGGTGATTGAGCACAACCTCGACCTCATCAAAACCGCGGACTACCTCATCGACATGGGTCCAGAGGGCGGAGACGGCGGCGGCACCGTAATCGCGACCGGCACACCGGAGGAGGTAGCGGCAAACGACCGGTCGTGGACGGGCAAATACCTGCGGGATACGCTGCGGCGGTAAACGAAAGAGCGCGCACACCGGCAAAAGGCTGCCTGCCAATGCCATACGTGGACAGACGACAAGCAGAAAAACAGAAGGATCCGCAAGCCTCCCGACGGGAAGTCCCATTCCTGCCGGGGGGCTTTGCTGTTCTCCCATCCATCTCCGCGCCGCAGAACGCACCCATGCATATGCTTCCGGATGGGTACATACATTGTCGAAAGTGACTTTTGTAACCATTACACCGCGGATCAGTCCCATCATCTTGCACAATTCACGAACATATTCTTTGGCAAATCCGACAATTGACTTGCGGCAAAAAGCATGGTATAGTATAGATAAGCAAATACCAGATATTTCTGACGAGGTGGTGCCTATGCGCATGACGACACAATGTACACAGCGACTCCTTTTCCAAAGCAGAAGTAAACAAACAACTATGAAAAACAATTTGAGAGGTATTATGCTATGAAAAAGACTACACTACGGAAAACCCTGATCGCTATGCTCGCCGCCGCTATGTGTGTTACCGGTGCGGTGATTCCTACGTCGGCACGATATGTACAGGAATGTGATCACAATTATACACATGTTTCGCATGGAAGCACTGTGGATCACGGCAGCGATGCCACATATTGTTATAATATCGACTATTACCAGTGTGTGTATAGATGTAATAAATGCAACAACTCCATAATGGGTAATCACTCTGCGTCACAAAAGCATGACTTTGTTCTGCAATATGAAGCACATAATACATATCTTGAATGTGTATATTGCGGCTATCGAAAATAAGGAAGAAGGACGGAGATTGTCATGAAGAAAGGTCTCGCTATTCTATTCGCAGTGCTTTGCCTTCTGTTATGTGCCTGCCATCGCGATGCCGATACTGCACCCGAAATCGTTACGCTCTCCAACGTCTACAACGTCGCTTCGCTGTCCGCGCCGGAAATGCGGGCGGATGTATCGTCGTCGTATCAACCGTTTGTCTATGGCGATTCGCTGTATCTTTTTGACAAGATTCAGGAAATGTATCTGTATCGGTTTTCTCTGGATGGAGCGTATCGGGAAACGATAACCGTTCCGTCGTTGTATGAAAAGGACTTGTCTCTGCGACAGGTCCTTCTTCTGCAAAATGGGGATTTTTTGGGATATGCCATCGATACGGAAAGCCGCTTCTATCTTTTGACCTTCACCTCTGCGGGAGAAATAGTGCACCGTATACAGCCGGAGGACGCGGATTATTCCACCCTGATCGGCGCGGCAAACGGCATGGTGTACTCTATCTCCAACACCACCATCACGGTATTGGACGAATCGCTTACGGAGCTGCGCCGCGTCCTGACCGAATTCATGCCCACAGAATGCCGTACGCTTGCCGGAGACGACGGTGTGGAGACGGTCTATTTGCGGGACGCTATGGGCTCGCTGTATATTCTGGACGGCGAGAACGGTGCCGTCCTGCCGCTCTATGTGCCGGAGGTATGGG
>USGH01000149.1 GCA_900554225.1 uncultured Eubacteriales bacterium
CAGCGTCAATCTCGACATTCTCGCCTTTGCCCGTCCCACCGACGACGGCGTGGTCTGCGTCAAGTCCGCCGGATTCCCGGAGGATGTGGTCGCTCCCGCCGCCATCGACGCACCGGACGAAGCCCTCTACTTCACCTCCGCGTCCATCATCGCCGGGATGCAGAAGGCGTTCCTGAATGCCGGCTATAAGGTGGGTGGCTTCCGGGCGTACACGACCTCCAATGTTCTGAAAGGCTCCGGCGTGTCCTCCTCCGCGGCGTTTGAGGTCATGATCGGCAACATCTTAAACCACCTCTACAACGACGGCAGGGTTCCGAACGTGGAGATCGCGAAGATGGCGCAGTTTGCGGAGAACCGGTATTTCGGCAAGCCGTGCGGACTCATGGATCAGACCGCGTGCGCCGTCGGCGGCTTCATCACCATCGATTTTGCCGATCCGACCGCCCCTGTGATCGAAAAAATGGACTTTGACCTGACCGCGGCGGGCTATTCGCTCTGCATCGTCAACACGGGCGGCAACCACGCGGATCTGAATGAGGATTACGCCTCCGTTCCGGCGGAAATGAAGGCGGTCGCGAAAGAGCTTGGCGTGTCCGTTCTGCGCGAGACCACCGAGGACGCCGTCCTTGCGAACGTCCGCACACTGCGCGAAAAGGTCGGCGACCGTGCCATTATGCGCGCCCTCCACTTCTTCAACGAAAACCGGCGGGTGGCGGCGCAGGTCGAGGCTCTCCGGGCGGGCGACATCGAGGCGTTCAAGGCGGGCGTTACGGCAAGCGGCAACTCCAGCTTCAAGTACCTCCAGAACGTCTACACGAACAAGAACATCGCGGAGCAGGGGCTGTCCCTCGCACTCTGCCTGACCGAGGATTTCCTTGCCGGAACCGGAGCGGTATCGCGCGTCCACGGCGGCGGCTTTGCGGGAACGATCCAGGCGTTTGTCCCCGTGCACGATACGGCGGCATACGCGGCAAGGATGAACGCCGTATTCGGGGAGGGCGCGTGCCACATTCTCTCCGTCCGTCCGAGCGGCGCGTGCCGGATCCTGTAATAGAATGAAGAAAAACCTCTCCGGTTTCTGGAAAAAGGTGGGGTATCTCTTCCTCAACTTTATCCTCCTGTTCGGGCTTTTGCGCCTGATCATCAAATTCGCCGAGGTGCAGAACAGTCCGACGATCTATTACGTGGGGGTGAGCCTCTACTTCACCGCTGCGGCTGCGCTGGCGATCCTCTACTACGTGTGGAACGGCTTCACGCTGCAAAAGGAGCTGCCCCCGCCGGACGCGCTGCCGGAATCGTGGGATCCCGACAGACGGCAGTCCTATCTCGTGCGTCTTGCGAAAACGAAGGAGAGGGCGAAGAAGCTCCTCTACGTGCTGTTTCCGCTGGTGCTGGTGATCGCGTTCTCTTACATAGAGCTTTGGATCTTCTGAGCCGGAAAGCGCGCGCACCCTTGCAGGAAAGGAGCGGAGAAGCACGCCGGAGGCACCCATGAAAACGCTGTTTATCTCCCTGGGCGGGTCTACGGACGCTGCCTATGAGGCCCTCTGCCGGGAATATTGGAAGCGGATGCCGGGATCACAGGTACTGGATCTCAAGCCGGAGCCGCTGCCGTCCGATCCCAAGGCGGGGGAGATCTCCCGTGCGCTGGAAAAGGAGGCGGACCGGATCCTTGCCGCGATCCCGAAGCAGTATTTTCTCGTCGCGCTGTGCGTCGAGGGCAAACCGCTGTCGAGCGAACAGTTCGCGGACGCGCTTGCCAGAGCGGAGCAGAACGGCCACCCCGGCGCGGCGTTCGTCGTCGGCAGCTCATATGGGCTCTCCGACCGCGTGAAATCCGCCGCGCACCTGAAGCTCTCCCTCTCCGCGCTGACCCTGCCGCACAAGCTCGCCAGACTGGTGCTTGCCGAGGCGGTCTATCGTGCGTTCGAGATCCAGAAAGGCTCGCGGTACCACAAATAACGGGGCAGTCCCGTCACGGGGAAAATCCCGTCCGGCGAACCCCCAGTATAGAGAAAGGGTTTGTGCGCTCTTTGGCAGAAAAGCGCGTGCGGTTTCTCATGTCCCATCCCATTTTTCAAAAAAGCAAGCTCTGGGCGAAACGGCTCGGCGCGGTCGCTGTGGTGTTCGGCTGTGCGTCGGCGGCGGTGCTGTACGCGCTCGGGTACTACGATCTTGCCTTTCTCGATCGCGAAAAGGTGTTCGGGAAGCAGGAGCGCGAGACCACGCAGGAATCCGCCGCCACGGAGACCCGTCCGCGCGAGACGATTCCCCCCGCCGATACGGAGCCGGGTGCGGATACCACAGGCGGCACGGTCGAATCCACACCGGAGACAGCGGGCAAGCCGCAAGGTCAGACCACAGTCCGCGATTCCGTCGCCGCTGTCACCAATCCGGAGCTGTTGTCCGACGAGGCGTTTTCCATCCCGACCTCCGGCTCCCTCACGGACAAGGGCTACCGGCTGACGGCGGACACCTTTGACGCTGCCACGATGCGGCTCGGCAAGATGCAGTTCGGCTACAAGCTGCCCGAAAAATTCTCCGAGAACACGCGGGTCGTGCAAAAGGCGGTTCTGACCGAGCCGGCGGACAACAGCGAGGTCACGGTATCCTACGTGGACGCGGTCGAAGCCCGGCCGGCACTGGAGCTGTACATGGGCGCGATCCTCTTTGACCGGGGGGATCAGCTCTTTTATATCGATTCCGACGGCGTGGCGCGCTTCACCTTTGACGACACGCAGACGATCCCCGCCTATACCCGCGATCTTTCCGGCAACCCGCTTTTCTATCGGCTGGTGTGGAACGGAACCGGGTACGACAAGGTCTATTATCGCGTGGAGGGCAAGGCGTTCGTTCCCTCTGCCTACAACGACGACGCGGACGGGCGCGGGCTGTACTTCGACTATCCCGCCGATTACGGCTTGCCGGACGACGGGTATGTCAAGGCCGTGGAGGGCGAGGAGGACGCCGCCAAGCGATACGCCGATGAGGTCAAAGCCCTGGAGGAAGCCGATCACGCGCGCCGGGACTCCATTGCCGCTCTGCCGGAAAACGAACAGCGGCAGGCAGCGATGGTCTACGACAACGAATTGAAGCTCGCCGCGCTGAACCATCCCGATTACGAGGGCAGGAAGCTGGCGTTTTTCAAGAACGGCGTGAATTTCACCGGATACAGATTCCTCACCGCGTCCCAGTTTTCCGGCGGACTTGCGGCGGTGTGTGCAAACGAGAATCGCCGGAGTCTCTACTTCATCGACGGCTACGGCAGGACCGTTCTCGGCGCGACCAGCCACTACTACATGGCGGAGTACGAGCGGTACGTGATCACCTCCTATCGTGCGCCGCTTGTCACGGGGGAGGAATCCGTCGGTTCGTTCTATTTCGACCACGGCTATGTGCGTGTCCGCAAGCAGCTCATCGACTACTACGCCTATCAGGTGTACCACAACGTCCGCGTCATTATGGATGAGGATGTCCTTGTGGATCGCGCCGGCAACGAATTTCCCATCCCGATGGGCTACACCCTCTGTGCCTACAGCGACGGGGTACTGATGCTGGAAAAGGATGGAAAATACGGCTTCATGGACTACACCGGCGACTGGATCGCGCAGCCCATCTATGCCGCCACCAGTGCGTTCCGGAGTGGGCTTGCGACCCTCACGACCCCGGACGGCAGAGTCGGCATGATCGACCGCACGGGCAGGATCGTCCTCCCGTTTTGCTACAGCTACATCTCCTCCGCCTCCGACGGTCTGATCGCCGCCTTTGACGGGGCGTGGCGTGTGTATAAAATTATGGAGAAGTAACCCTGCGGGGGCTTGGTTGTATTGGCTTCACCAATGGGGGATACTTTGTCATATGTGGAGATTCTAAGGAAACTGCGTTTGGCTTATGGTTTTCTTTCTGGCTTCACCAGGGGGGAATACCTTGTCATACGTGGAGATTCTAAGGAATCGGCGTTTTGCTTTGGTTGTTTGTATTGGTTTCACCAATGGGGAATACCGTATCGCACTTGTAGATTTCATTGTTGCCTTGCGGCGCAGGGGGGGGGGGGGGGGGGGGGGGGGGGGGGGGGCCGCGCCGGGGGGGGGGGGCCCCCCCCCCCCCCCCCCCCCCCCGCCCCCCCCCCCCGCCCGCGCGGCGGCCCGGGGGCGCGGCGGCTCTGTATCGTTCGCGTTTCAGTCGGGCTGTTGGGCTGGTATCGTTCGTTTTTCATTATTGGGGGGATGGACTGTTTGTGCCTGCGGCTACGTGGGGGTTGGCTATGGTCTATAGTTGGATTTGCGCTGACCGCGATTGGGGCGTTTGTTTCTGCGGGTAACGGTATGGAAATACCTGTATCGTTAGTAGCTTAGACTGGATGGGATACCCGTTTTCTTGAAGTTTCAGCCGCACGAATGCAATTTTTACGATATTCTTCCACCCGGCATATTTGGTGAAATGGGCTTGCACTATACGAAATTGGAAGAAATGGCGCGTGTCAGCCTACGCAATACATTGCGCGGTAATCCCAACGATAGACCATAGCAAAACACCACGTAGCCGCAGGAATGAACAGTCTATCCCACCACCAATGAAAAACGAAAGCCCAAAGCCTAACGTGATTTACTGAAACGCAAGCGATCCAAGCCCGAACACACAGCATCCAAACGATATATCGAAGTGGGGATGATCGACCTGCACCGGATACAAGCTGCCTATATCCCTATAAGCCCGCGGCAGCCTACATTTCCCCGCCGCAGCGGATAACCCCCAGGGGTCAGGAGAGGTGTTGGAGAGGGATAGGGGATCGCAATCCCCTGTCTCTTTCCAACCGCCCCCGCGAGGAATAAATAAAATCTACACATACGATGTGGTATTCCCCCCTGGTGAAGCCAGAAAAACGAAATAAATATAACGCAGCCTACCTTAAAAAAACAAAACCAATATATTCAATAAGGAGTCAAACAAAAATGGCAATCTGGAATAAGAAAAATAATGAGAATGCGCCGGAGGAACCGGTGAACAATGCGGCGGCACCGGAGAATGCCGGTAATGCCGGAGAAGAAAAGGCACTGGATTTCAACCGGTACTTCCTGGCGGATCGTCGGATCATGCTGGAGAACGTGAGCTACGAGACGGGCAAGCCGGAGCAGAGCGCGAACGGATACCGCCTGACGGGCAAGGATTCCGTCGTGGCGCAGCTGGTGGGCAATTCCGGCGTGAAGGTTACATACAACCGGACGCTGAAGTTTGAGCCGGACGGACCGTTCACGATCTCCGTTTCCTACGCCGTCATGCTCGTGTTCAATCCGGGTACCCGCGACGAGGTCGATTGGAAAACCGTGGACATCGCTGCCGAATTCCGCAAGAACTGCGCGAACATCATTGGTGCGATCTCCGCGCGCATCTCCCTCCTCATCGGCGAAATCACCTCCGCTTCCGGTCAGCCGCCCGTGATCATCTCCATCGCGCCGGGTCACGCTCCTCAGCAGCACTGACGCGAACGGGGGACGGGGGAACGGTCGCTTTTGAAAAAGCTCCGCAAAACTTTTATGAATGGGATGGATGGATTTTGTTTGTGCAAGTCCGTTTGCTTCCCAATGGGAGCGATCCGTTCCCTAAGAAGATCGTTCGCGAGCGGCTGCGGGGCATCCGCCTTCTACGGGGAGAGATTGCGGGATATGGTTCTTTTTAAGAGGAATCTACGGTGTTTTGGGGGTGTTTCTATTGGTTTCGCCAATGGGGAATACCACATCGTTTCTGTAGATTTTATCTGCTCCTCGCGGGGGCGGTTGGAAAGAGACAGGGGATTTTCGATCCCCTATCCCTCTCCAACACCTCTCCTGACCCCGGAGGTGTCCGCTGCGGCGGGGCATATCTGCTGCCGCGGGCTTATAGGGATATAGACAGCTTGTATCCGGTGCAAACTGTTCATCCCCACTTCGACGTGGTGTTTGGGGGAATTGTGTTCGGGCTTGGACTGTTCGCGTTTCAGTAAATTTCGTTGGGCATATGTCTTTCGTTTTTCATTGGTGGTGGGATAGACTGTTCATTCCTGCGGCTACGTGGCGTTTTGCTATGGTCTATCGTTGGAATTACCGCTGACCGCGCCATTGTACCAATTTCGTATGCTGCAAGCCCATTTCACCAATGATGCCGGGTGGAAGAATGCTGTAAAAATGCGTTCGTGCGGTTGAAACTTCAAGAAAACAGATATTCCATACAGTATAAACCTCTAACGATACAGACTATCCCACACAGGCTATCCAGTTTTTAATACAGCCTAAGCTACTAACGATACAGACCATCCCGTAACGTTATCCGCCAAAAGAAACGACCTACCCGCGGTCAGCGCAAATCCTACGAAAGAACATAGCAAAAACCTCACGTAGCCGCAGGCACGAACGACCTACCCCCCAATAATGAAAAACGAACGATACCAGCCCAACAACCCGACTGAAACGCGAACGATACAGAGCCGAACACAGAAAGCTGCACAACATTCGGAACTGGCGATTAACGATAGCACCTGAATACAGCTACCTAAATTGCCCCAAGCCCGCGGCAGCAGTAATGCCCCGCCGCAGCGGATAACCCCGGGGTGAGGAGGTGGAGTCCAGAGGATGGAGGAGAGGGGCTCCGCAGAGTCCTTCTCCTTCGTCCTTTGGTGC
>USGH01000150.1 GCA_900554225.1 uncultured Eubacteriales bacterium
AGGGAATTTCTATGGGGTAACCTTTGTTTTGTGACAAACATTCAATACCGATCGTAAAAAATTTGAAAAGCTACTGGATACATATGAGATATTCAACATGGTTTTGACGTTCAGTTTGTTCTGTATTGCAAATATCTTTATTCTCCCGTTTTTGAAACTCTATACAAGTGGGATTACAGATATCAGCTATGTAGATGCCCTTCTTCCGTATCTCTTTATTGCTACGTACCTGCTTTCCAATGGTCGTAATTCCTCATCATTGGTTATCAACTATGCCGGTCATTTCAAAGAAACACAGTGGCGTTCCATTTTAGAATCTGTGATCAACATTACGGTTTCCCTTGTATGTGTGATCAAATTTGGCATCTATGGTGTCCTCATTGGTACAATCGCCGCACTGCTATACCGTACCAATGATATGATCATCTACGCCAACAAAAAAATCCTCCTCCGCAGTCCATGGAAAACGTATCGCCGGTGGCTTGTCAATCTTGCGTTGTTCATCGCGGTCACACTGCTTTCCAAACCGATTTTTTCGCACATTTCTCTGGATACATACCCGAAGATCATTCTGTCCGCTGCAATGACCTGCATTGTAGTGATCCCGTTGTTCTTCGCAGTTTCCTCGCTGTTCGATCGTGAAACCTATCGCTGCGCCAAGTCCATCATTGCCCCATACATACAGCGGATTTTCCACCACACAAATCGGCAGTCCATAGATTGAACATAGCCTGTGGTTTGACTTTATGCGCATCCTCTCCCGAAGATTGTAGTGAACTATAATTGCCGCTTCCTTCTAAACGCCCATCCCCCCGCTGTTTCCTTCCGCCCAAGCGACAACAAGCTCATTGTTCCGCTTTGTTTCTTCTGTTTCCGGCGTGGAATCCTTACGTGGACGTCCTTTGGGGAGGGGAACATAACCATTTTCTAAAGCTCGTTTTTTGCGATTCTGACGATTTGTTTCACCTGCTTCTTTTCTTCTGAATACTTCTTCTGCAAGCATTTCCATTTTTGTGTATTTCCTGGGCATGACAAAACCTCCTGCTGTAGTTATTTATATTCTACAACAGGAGGTTCTTTTTGTCACTGTCTATTTTTCAGGGTGGGGTCCAGGCTATATCTCACCGCAGTGCGGGACGGTATGCCGAGCGTTCTGCTCGCTTGGGGATACAGAATTTACGTTTTGCGGCAAAATCCTCTTGCATTCCGGTGGATTTTGTGGTATACTTTTACTGGTTGAGCGCAAATACAATATATGCAAAATGAAATGCACCTACTGTACCGTGACGCTGTCCGCTGTTTATGCCCTGGTGTTGTGCGCCGTGAACCGGGTGATTGTGTATTCTCCGCAGGCGTCCGTGACCTTGACCGTGAAGCCCTTGGCATATACGGCAGGGAATGTGCAGATCGCCTTGTGACCGATCACGTACCCCTCGTACACCAGCACCTCGCCATAGCTGTACGGAATATCGTTTGCGTAAACGGCGTATTTCTTCACGCCTTCGCCTTCTGTCAGATCCTCCGCAAGAATCACAGCATCCACAAGCGTGTGATGGTCGAACGTGATGGAATGCGCGTCGCCGTCGTGATGGATTGCAGAGGAGGGAAGCGGGTGACCAAACCGTCTGCGGATCTCCTCGCCGAATTCCGTCAGTCTGGCAGCGTCCTTTTCCGGCAGCAGCCCCTCACGCGTCGGACCGATGTTCAGAAGGAAATTCACGCCGTGGCCGACAGACATGCAGTACAGTCCCATCAGCTCCTCAAGCGAACGAATCTGATCCTCATTGTCCTCGCAGTCGAACCACGTGCCGCGCCGCATCATGGTATCGCATTCCGCAGGCAGGAACATTTCTTCCTCGTATTCCGTCTGATCGTCGCTTTCCACGGAAATACGCTGACTATTGACGATATACGTGTACGGCAGCGGCGCGATTCCCGCCTCATTACCGACCCAGCGTGTGTTCGGATCCCACATGCCAAAGATCAAAATGTTCGGCTGAAGAGAACGGATGGTGCGAATGATACGCGGACGGTCCCATTCGTGATTGCCGGAACCGCAGCCGTCGAACCACAGATAGTCGATCTTGCCGTAGCCGGTGAGCAGCTCTGTGATCTGACCAATGAAATAATCGTCGTAATCCATTTTGTCGAATGCGCTTTGATCCCGCTGTGCCGGGGAATAATAGAGTCCGACCTTCATTCCGACCTCGCGGCAGGCATCGGTGAATTCGCGTACCACATCGCCTTTGCCATCCTTCCACGGCGTATTCTTCACACTGTAATCGCCATATGCGGTCGGCCAGTTGGCAAAGCCGTCGTGGTGCTTGCAGGTCATGATTGCGTAGGTCATGCCGGCAGCCTTACAGGTGCGCAGCCAGGAGGCACAATCGAGCTTTTCCGGATTGAATACAGACGGGTCCATGTCCCGTGTGTCCCAGTCGCGATAGCCTTTATAAAACGCGCGCAGTCCGAAATGGAAAAATGCGCCGAATTCCCAATCGAGGAACGCGAGCTGTTCTTTGGTGGGTTTGCAGTTGGTCATTACAATAACTCCTATACACAAGTGATGGGGGAGAGAAGCGAGAATCGCTCCGGCTCCTTCTCCTACATTGTATCATATTTATGAGGGAAAGGAAATACATTTTTGAAAAAAAGTCTCTCTATCCAAAAAACAATCCGGCAATATGGGATCATCACGTTGGCTTGCGTCGCCTATGCTGTGGCGATTGCTGTATTTCTGGATCCGCACGCTCTGGCTCCGGGTGGGGTGAGCGGTCTTGCCATCGTCCTGTCGAGCTTCATTCCGCTGGATACCGGTGTGATCATCCTGCTATTTAATATACCGCTGCTCATCATCGGTACCCTTCGCCTTGGAAAAAGCTTTGCGGTCGGGACGATTTACGCGACGGTTGTGTCCTCTTTGATGATCACCGGGATGAACGCCGTCATGGCGATCTGGGAGCTGCCGCTGCCAAGTGACGATCTCTTACTCAACGGCGTGATCGGCGGTGCCTTGCAGGCGGTCGGGATCGGCGTGATCTTCCGGTGCGGCGCAACAACGGGGGGAACGGACATCATCATCCGTCTGCTTCTCTTACGCCACCGCCATCTCCACACGGGAATGCTGTTCATGTGCATTGACTCTTCCATCATCGCACTGTCCGCCATCGTATCCGGCAGTCTGGAAATTGCCCTGTATGCCGCGCTGTCTCTCGTGGTCTCCTCCTATCTCATCGACCGGATCATGTACGGACCCGATACGGCAAAGTTTCTGATCATCATCACAGACCACGCCACAGAGGTCATATCCGCTGTGTTCGAGAAATATGATATCGGCATGACGCGGATGAATGGCAGGGGTGCATATACCGGAGAAGGCAAGGAGGTCATTCTCTGCGCGATCAAAAAGCCCCTTGCCCCGTATGTGTGCGACATTGTACACACGGTGGACAAAAAGGCTTTCGTGATCGTAACAGACGCAGCAGAGGTCCATGGGGAAGGCTTTCAGGAGATGATCGAAGCGGATCAGAACAGTGTCACGATCCAGTAAAGGATCCCGTAGACGACGCTTGCCGATACGCCGTAGAGAATGACGGGACCCGCGATCTGGAAGATTTTCGCACCGACACCGAGGATGAAGCCTTCGCTTTTCGCGTCGATGGCACTGGAGGCTACGGCATTCGCAAAGCCCGTGATCGGCACAAGAGTTCCGGCACCGCAGTGGCGTGCGAGATCATCAAAGTGTCCGCATGCCGTCAATACCACCGCGATCCCAATCAGCAGGACAGACACGAACATACCGCAGGTCTCCTTCGACAAGGCCGGCAAATAGAATAGCAGCATATTGCGCAAACTCTCGGCAAACAGACAGATCGTGCCGCCGGAGCAGAACGCAAGAAGCATATCCTTCCAGAGCGGTGATTTTCTGGCGCGATTTCTGGCATAGCGTCGATACGTTTTCGGATCGGTATTCATACAAATTTCCCCCACAGTTTTTCGTTTCCGCAAAGGTGCGGGCGTATGGCTTTTTCATAGTATGTCCGTTTGCGGCAGAAGTATGTATCGTATGCTTTTTCCGGCATTTTGTCTGGGCAAACACAGCTACAACTGTCAATTCTATATGAAAACTATTGACAGATGCGTGTGCGTTTGATATAATAATACTATATTCTGCCGTTTTCTTGTGTGTGTTGCGGCGAAATAAAATTCTGAATCCACCAAAAAGTGAGGTAGTTTGCATGAAAGCTCGTGAAGCGTTGCAGTGGGTAGCCGTCATAGGTGTTGCGTGTATAGCAATGGCGATTGTTATCGCGTTGATCGGCGCATCGGATACGCCCATGATCGTGTTTTGGCTGATGGGTGCCCTACTCTGTGTTGGATGTGCGGCGTATATGATGTATCGCTATTATCAGTTACTTACAGAGATCCAGGACAGCATCCGGAAATTGCAGGATGACCGGAATTTGCAGGATGAAAAGAAGAAAGCTGTCCGGGAAGTGACGAGGCAGCAGGAGGATGATCTGTGCGCTACGGCAGCGGGGATCGCAGAGGCATGGAAGCTCAAAGCCATGCAGAATATAGAGCGTTCTATCCAGAGTGGTAAGATCGACGAGGAAGAAGGCCTTGCAATGATACAGCATATCCAGAGCATTAGAGGCAATCCACGCAATGCCCGTAGCAGGAAACAGACCTGACCTGTCGCTTGTTCCTTGGGTGTTCCATGCTATGCGATCCTGCGGCGTGTCTCCGTGAAAAGCGACATGATATACAGAGCTTGCCGGGAAGTCTTGATACAGGTTGTTTTTGTCCGAAAAAAGCCATATGTTCACGCTTTTCGGCGCAATAACGCGATGGATTTTAGACATTCTTAGAAGAAGTTTATATCTTGTCATAGGATTTTTAACCATTCACAGAGGTTTTTAATTTGACATTCCGGTGGAAATCGTGTATAATATATACATAGGATGCAGGGCGAAACAATACGTCCCATCCGGATGCAAAGGCAAGACCTACCATTCTACATAGAAGATGCTTTTGAAAGGAGCAATCGTTATGGCATTACAGTTCTGGGAAGAAATCAAGAAAAACGCGAAGGAAGCTGCGGACATCACCGTGAAAAAGACTTCCGAAATGACCGCTATCGCAAAAGCGACCGTCGCCATCAAAAACGAAGAGGGAAAGCTGTCCTCCTGCTACAAGGAAATCGGCAGACTCTTCTACACAGCGGAACGGGACGGCGTGGACCACACGGATGAAATCGCGACGTTCATCATGCAGGCGGATAAGATCAAAGCGGCTATTGCCGGTTATCAGAAGGAGATCGCCGCGCTGAAAAAGGTATCCATCTGCGAGGCGTGCGGCAGTGAGATCCCGGTGGATGCACAGTTCTGCCCGTCCTGCGGCGCAAAAATCGTAAAGCCGGAGCCGGCAAAGGAAGAAGAGCCGTGCCACTGCTGCTGCTGTGATACGGAAGCCGATGCCCCCTGCACCTGCGACGATACCGCCGAGACGACCTGCACCTGCGAGGAATCGGAATCCTGCTCTTGCGATGCGGAGGCAGAAGCAGAAGAAAAGACGGAATGCCCGTGCTGCTGCTGTGAAGCTGCAGAGGAGGCAGCCCCGGCAGATACCACGGCGACGGAGTGCCCGCCTGCGGCAGAGACAGAGGAAAAAGTCGAGTCTGCACACTGCTGCTGCTGTGATACCGCGGAGACCTACGAAACGCCAGCTCCCGCAGATACCGCTGAGGAGAAGACGGAGGAATAATCCGTTCTCGACCGAAAATCCCATAAAAAGCAACAAGGACAGAGCGTATTTTCACCCTCTGTCCTTGTTTTTATTATTGGAACACGATCCCGTTTTTCTCCCGGATCCGGTCTAAAATCGCCATTTCGATCTCCGAAAAGCGCGTATGCGGGTTTTCTCCGGTGCGTATACAGCGCGCAAAGGCGGCAAGCTCATAGGTCATGTTGTTGTCTGTCGGGCAGGTGCATAGCTCTTTGTCCGTACCGTCGCGCAGCTTCAGCCGCACCGATTTCGGATTGGACAGCTTGTCGATCAGGATTCCGCCGTTTTCCCCGAGAATCACGCTTGGGTTCAGGGAATTGTAGATTTTCGCGTAGGTGATCCGCACAGGCGCGCTGTTCCGATACGGCAAAAGCATCTCGCCCATCAGCTCCATGTGGTTTTCCGCGAACACCGAACGGCTGTAGAAATCCGCAGTCTGATCCGGCATTCCAAACAGCAGTCCGCAGACATGGACGGCATTCACCCCAATATCCATAATCGCTGCATTGCCAAGAGACGGCGTAAAGGCATTCAGAATCTCCCCCGCCTTGAAGCGATCGTACCGCGAGGAATACTGACAATATTCCAGCTCCACCCGCCGGATCGTACCGAGCGCATCCATGTGGTCCCGGATCGCAAGGATCGCCGGATCGTGCGCCGGACGCATGGCTTCCAGAAGGATCTTACCGTTCTCCCGCGCGGCATTCTGCATATCCCGATATTCCGTCGTGGTGGTGGCGATCGGTTTTTCGCATAGCACGTGCTTTCCGTGGCGCAGCGCATCGATGGACTGGGCGGCGTGGCAGGCATTCGGACTGGATACATACACCGCATCCAAATTCGGGTCGGATAAAAAC
>USGH01000151.1 GCA_900554225.1 uncultured Eubacteriales bacterium
TGCGCGATGGTTCCGTGGTCGAAACGGGTACGCACGACGAGCTTCTTGAAAAAGGCGGATTCTACGCCAAGCTCTGGAACAGCCAGTTTGCGGTGCAGGAATAAAAATACCCCCAAAAAGGTGGACACAAAAACTCCCGTTGCATTACACAACAGGAGTTTTTTTATATGTCAGGAATATGACGATCTGAAGTCGTTCAGCGTCCCCGTGGGTTATTCGTTTCTATCTTAGAAAATTGCAACCACTGCGCCGCCGTAGGTGTTTGTGATGTAGTCGCGGACGGTGTCGCTCAGAAGGGCTTCCTTGAGTGCCTTGGTTTTCTCGGTGTTTTCATTGCCTTCCTTAACAACGAGGACGTTTGCGAAGGTCTGTGCTGCTTCAGAGGCTGCGTCCTCTGCGGCGAGGGAGTCGTTGGAGCTCAGACCTGCACCGAGGGCGTAGTTGCCGTTGATGACTGCCACTGCCACTTCATCGAGAACGGTAGGCAGGAGTGCGGCTTCCATTTCCTTGATGTCGTAGTTGTGCGGATTGTCGGTGATGTCGTTCTTGGTTGCCGTCAGACCTACGCCGTCCTTCAGGGTGATCAGACCCTGTGCGGCAAGGAGCTGGAGTGCGCGGGCTTCGTTTGTGGTATCGTTCGGTACGGCAATGGAGGCACCATCCGGCAGAGCGGCGAGGGAATCTACAGTGCCGCGATAGATGGCGAACGGCTCATAGTGAATCTGTGCAACGGATACGAGGTGGGTCTTGTTTTCCTCATTGAAGGAATCGAGGTACGGCTGATGCTGGAAGTAGTTTGCGTCTACCTCACCGTCCTCCGTGAACTGGTTCGGCGTTACGTAATCGGACACGACCTTGATGTCCAGCGTGTAGCCCTTTTCTTCGAGAAGCGGCTTGCATACCTCTAAGATTTCCGCGTGCGGCGTGGAGGTTGCGGCTACCGTGATCGTCTTGTCGTCGGCGTTGGAGCTGCCGCAGGAGGCCAGGCCCGGAATCAGAAGTGCGGCTGCGAGAATCAGAGAAGCGAGTTTTTTCATGATGAATACTCCTTATTTTATATTTTTGTTTTTTTGAATTTGGATTGTGCCGGGAAAATCTATGATAAAGGCATCGCTGCCGGATTTTTTGGGCTTATCGTTCAGTTACGGATCCGTTTGTCGCTCCGTTTGGCAAGCCGACTGAGCACCTCCTGCGCGATCTGCACGAGAATGATCAGCAGCAGAGAGGAGATATACATGATCTCCGGCTGGAATCGATAGAGTCCGTACTGGATGGCAAGCTGTCCCAATCCGCCGCCTGCGATCAGGTACGACATCGGCGTATAACCGAGGATGGTGGTCAGGGCAATCGCACCGCCTACGAGCAGGGACGGTTTTGCTTCCGGCAGTACCACCTTCCAGATGATCTGCCAGTTGGTCGAACCCATGGACTGCGCCGCTTCAATCACACCGCGATCCACCTCACGGAGGGACGATTCCACCATCCGCGCCACAAACGGAGCCGCCGCCACCACCAGATAGAAGATAAACGCGCGGTCGCCCATTTTGGTACCGACGACGAGCTTGGCGATCGGTTGGATCATGACGAGCAGGATGATAAACGGTACCGAGCGGATGATGTTGACGATCACGCCGGTCACGCTGTTGATCGTGCGGTTCGGGAAGATGGAATCCTTTGCCGTACCGTACAGGAGGATCCCAAGCGGAACACCGATGATGTACGCCAGAATCGTGGAGAGCAGTGTTATTTTTAAGGTATCCCATAAGGCTGTGCCGTATTGTGCCGCCATGCCGTCTCCAAACAATCCCATGAAAAACTCACGCATGATCTTCCGCCTCCTCTCTGTTTTCCGTATATTCTATATCCTCATACACGATTTTGCGGCTCTCCAGATATTTGCGGATCCGCGCCACCGCCGCTTCATCGTCCGGAAGCTGCAAGAGCATCTGTCCATACGCTCTGCCGTCGATGTTTTTCGTATCCGCGCCCAAGATATTGACCGCCGCGCGGCATTCAAGGGAGAGATTGGAGATCACCGGCTCGAACGCGGACTGTCCATCGAATACAACGCGAATCACACAGTTGCCATGGATCTCGGATACCGCACTCTGTTTCGGCAAGATCAGCTCTCTGGCAATGGCGGACTGTGGCGAAACGAATATATCCTTCACCAACCCGGATTCTGCGACCACACCGCCGTCCAGCACCGCGACCTTGTTGCAGATCTGCTCTACGACCTTCATCTCATGGGTAATCACCACTATCGTCACGCCCATGGTCCGGTTGATCTCCTGTAGGAGGGACAAAATCGAACGTGTGGTGTTCGGGTCGAGGGCGCTGGTCGCTTCGTCACAGAGGAGTACCTCCGGATCCATAGCAAGCGCACGGGCAATCGCGACCCGCTGTTTCTGACCGCCGGACAGCTGTGCGGGATAGTTCTGCATTCGATCCGCAAGTCCGACGACCTCCAATAGATGCTTTGCCTTCTCGATCGCTTCCTTTTTCGGAACACCGGCAATCTCCATCGGATAGCAGACATTCTTCAATGCCGTGCGCTGGGCAAGGAGGTTGAAGTTCTGGAAGATCATGGAGATCGATCGCCGTGTAGCAAGCAGCTCCCTGTTCGACAGGGTGGAAAGATCGGTGCCTTTGAAGATCACCTTACCGGAGGTCGGCTTCTCAAGAAAGTTGATACAGCGGACCAGTGTGGATTTTCCGGCACCGGAGAGTCCGATGATCCCGAAAATGTCTCCTTTTTCCACGTGGAGGGATACGTCGCGCACCGCTTCCACTGTCGTTTTATCGGTTTGGAAGGTTTTTGTGATGTGTTCAAGCCTGATCAAAGTGGTACTCCTTCCGGTATAGCGGGGTATATTGTATACCGCCGCTTTGATATAAAAATAGTCCGGGAACGGCAGAAAACCTATCCCGGACCGGTATTATCATTTACGGATGTTTTTTATCGTCAATGGCAAGAGACACAACAAAAACGCCCGTACAACACCGCCCGGGTATCCTGCATTCGCATCATAATTGCCTGACAGCTCGTTCTCATGACCGTTGTGCCTCCTTCCACAGAATTGCGCGTTTCGCTTTCGTTGTCATGATTATAGCATATACGTGCGGGATTGTCAAGAGAAGTTTGCAAATTTCCGCCGCCTTGCTCTATGGAAAATGTACCAATTCCACCTGTCGTTTTTTGTCACATCTGCACAATCGATCTGACACGGTATCCAAAGCGCACAGAAAAAATCTGTGCAGCCTGACAAAACACAATGCTGCGGCAGCACCGTGTCATGCTGCAAAACCATGCATTTTTCTTCGCGATCTTACCGTGCGAGAAAGAAGGCTCCGCAATACCGCAGTACCGCAGAGCCTAATATAACGTTTTTCAGTCCGCGTACCGGACAAATTCAAGCGTGTGGTATTCGAGAATGACACGTCTGTCCGGGGTCACTCCCTCGCGAAACCGATGATACTGCACCTCAAAATACCGTTCATCGCCCTCTCCGCCCGCATGAATGGTGAAAATGTGATTTGCGCTCTTCCCTTTCATCATGACCTGCTCCGGCAGAAGATGGGTCAGCATCAATTCCCGGAACATCATGGTGGGAAACGCGTTGTGGATACACATCCGGAAAAAGTTCTCCGCGTCCGCAATCGAGCCTTCCGTGAATGTTCTCTCGCGGATCTCATCCCAGTTGTCCGTCATAGGAATCCCCTCCTTCCTTTGTTCGCGCACCGATCATTCACCAAGCTTGGCGTAATCCGCAACGAGCTTTTCGATATTCTTGGAAAGCGTGCCGCTCTGCTTCTGATAGAAGGACGCGATGTCGGCATTGTTCTTCGATGCCATCGTGTAGAGATTCGTCTTTGCATTGCCGATACCGAATACCACAGAGCAGTCGTACACCTGCGTATCGAAAATGATGTCCACCATGTCGGCGGAATCCTCATCGCGGGAGTACTTCGTCTTCAGCATCGTATCGTAGTAGGCGGCGCGCACGGTATTTATAGACATGGAGTTGAGTGCTTCCAGAATGATGGAGGTGCGGTTCTGGTCGGATACCGTCGCCGGTACGGAAATACCGAAGAAATTGCCGTTGTTGTAGTTGTAATACTGCGCCTGCGATTCGTCATATTTGGCGCACGGCAGGATTCCGAAGTTCGCTTCCATGTCGCGCAGAGCTTTCGACCAGCTGATGCACTCCACCCAGAAGAGGGACTGATTGCCGGGGAACATGATCTCCTGTACACGGTGGTTGTTGGACAGCCCCTTGGTGTTGTTCTTCATTTCCGCGTCGTATAGGAAAGTGTCGCCGTTTGCGTGGCAGATACTTACAACCTTTTCAAACGCACCGATAAACGGCTCCGCGTTGAAAGCAAATTCCGGCACGTCCTCCGCATTTTTTTGAGTGATGGTGTTGCCGCTGCCATAAATGAGATAGCAGTACAGCACACCGCGCCAGGACAGCAGACCATAATCGTCGTTGTCGTCGTACACACCGTCGCCGTTGACGTCCTGACAAGCCGACAGTCCCATTTCGCCAAGCTTATCGATGGTCCATTTGCCGTCACGCACGAGCGCATACGGATCCTCAAGCTGATGATCATCCACGATATTCTTGTTGAAGAAGGTACAGATCGTCTCGTCGATCGGCGTAGTCAGAAAATCGCCGACTCCCATGAAAAGTCTGCCGCAGAGGGAGAGCTGACTGGCCGCATTGGAATCCCACAAGGGCTTGTCGAAATTCTGATACGGCAGGGAGTAGAGATCGAGCAGGAATCCATTGCGGGACAGAGCGAGCGTATCGGCACCCTGCATCAGGGACATATCGAAATTCCCGTCTGCGGCGACAATGGCATTCTTGATCTGCGCGCCGGTTTGGTAGCTTTCCTCGATTTGGATGTTCAGTCTGTCTTCCACGGAAACATTGCGCTGGAAGATCGCGGACGGCACGGCATCCCCGGAGTCCTCCTCCATGGTGACAAATACGGTCGTGAACCAGTCGTTCGATTCCGGATTCGCGTTGTAGATCATGTAGGTGTAGCCTTCAAAATCGGATTCCGGAAGATCGTCGGAAATGACCGCCTCTGTCTCCGTTTCCGTCTCGGTTTCCGTGTTTTCCGCAGACTCCGCGCCGACGGTTTCACTCTCTTTTTCACCCCCACCGGCTCCGGACGAGCATCCGGCAAACGGCAGGGTCAGCAGCATGGCAAGAAGCAGGCAAAGGACGCGACGTTTGGCATTGTACATAGGCACCTCCGATAGGAATACATTTGTGATGGGATTTGATTGTGTTCACAAAGATTATACCGCAGATGCGCTAATTTGTCAACTGTTTTTGTGAAAGAAAAACAGATTCAATGGAATATTGACGTATGTAGTTATCGTTTATTTCTGCATTGCGCCGATCAATTTGGCAAGACTGTCCTCATATTTCTTCTCATTTTTGGCATAATGGGAGGCAAAATCCGTAGACTTGTCGATACCAATCAGGTCGCGCAAGGAGATGATCATATTGCCCATAGCGTAGTTATAAATATACGCAAAATCTGTCGTCATGCTGTCGTGGAGAATGTCCATGATCTGGGACGCTTTATCCGATCCGTCGCGGCGATATTTTGTCTTGAGGATCACATCATAATAAGTCGGCATGACATCGTTGTAATACTGGCAGGACATTTCCTCCAGCACCGCCGTTGTATCCTGTACAGAACCGCTTTGTGCCGGTACACAGAAGATGGCTGCATCGTCATGCACGAGAGAGCTATAGGCGGTAATCGTCTCGTCCAGCTTTGGTATCGGCAGGATCGTAAAATTGGTATCGATATCGCGGATCTGATCCAATCCGGCAAACAGGTTCTTGATAAACAACACACGATTTTCGGAAAGCAGCGTCGGCAGAGACAGCTGTTCCTCATAGTAGGAACCAGGATTGTTCCAGAACAAATCCGCAATCTTCTGTACCGCATCAATGGTCTTCTCGTTATTGAACGCGATATAGGGCACACCGTCTTCATCTCTGCCACATGCTCGGATTCCAGCGTCGATCATCAGGTGATCCACGTCGGCACGGCTCCAGGTAGCAAAGCCATAGGTATCGCCGCCGTCCTTCTGTCCATCACCATTGTTGTCTACGTACACCTTTTCCACCAGGCTGACAAAATCGTCCCAGACCCATGTGCCGTCTAAAACCTTATCGTACAGTGTGTCGATATTTTCCTCGATATTTTCGAGCAGATCCATGTTGCAGATGAGCATAGAAGCACGGCGGAATACATTGACTGATGCATCGCCTGCCAAAAAGTAGGTATGTGTAGCGTCTGCCTCGGCTTCCGCGATATACTTTCCATACCACCACGGCTGATCGAGATTGATGTAGTTGCCCGTGGAGGGATTCAGATTTGCAAGCATATTTTTTGTCACGAGCGGAGCCACCTTCCACTGCACGCCAATCACGAGCTCATATGCATCCTCTCCTGCGGCATAGGTGTTCTCAAGCTTCGTTGTCTCAATGTCCTCGTTATCGATGAAATCATAAATACAGTTCAACCGTTCCATCACGTTCTGGTTGGCTGTGTAGATCGCGTC
>USGH01000152.1 GCA_900554225.1 uncultured Eubacteriales bacterium
TAATGCTGATAGGCAAGGATCGTCGTTGGCACAAGGATCGCCACCTGCTTACCGCTCATGACTGCCTTGAACGCCGCGCGCAATGCCACCTCCGTTTTGCCGTAGCCGACATCCCCGCAGAGCAGTCTGTCCATGGGATATTCCGCCTCCATATCCCGCCGCACATCCTCAATGGCGCGCAGCTGACCGTCCGTTTCCTCATATGCGAACGAATCGGCAAACTCCCGGCACATTTCGTCGTCCGGATCAAACCGAATGCCGCGGGTTCTCTTACGCCGTGCGTACAGCTCGATCAACTCCTTTGCCATCTCACGTGTAGCTGCCTTCGCCTTGGATTTGGCGCGCGTCCATTCCGCACCACCCATTTTGGAAAGCTTGACAGCACCGCTTTCCGCACCGGCTCCAATGTATTTCGAGACCATATCGAGCTGATCCACCGGGAGAAACAGCTCGTCCGTGCCGTCATATTTGATGTGTACGTAATCGCGCGCACTTCCGGCTACCGTCAGATTGGTAAGCCCCATGTACATCCCGATCCCGTATGCCGCGTGAACCACCAGATCGCCGACCTCCAGATCCGCATAGGACAGGATCGCTTCGGAGGCGGACTTTTTGCCGTTCTTCTTTCCACGCAGGATCCGTCCCGCATGGCTCTTTACCCCGGCAGCGGAAAAAACGAGAAAGACCACCATTGGCGAATCCATCTCAAAACCGCCGCAATAGGAGCCTGTCATCGTCAGCACCGTATTGGATCTTTTGCTGGCAAACAGCTCGTCAAACCGTGCGCTCCAGTCCGCCGCCTCGCCGCGAATCGGAGAAACATTGCATCCATTTTCCTGCGCGTTTTCCAGCACCGCGTTCTGTTCGGCCTCCGTGGCACAAAACACGACAGCCGTCAATCCGCTTGCCAGATAGTTTGTCAGATCCTCCTGCAATAGCTCCATTTTTCCGCTGTAGGCGGGCACGTGCCTGGTAACAAAGGCGAAGTTGGCTGCGATGTTCCAACCCGGATGGGAACGGGCAAGCGCGTCCACAAGAATCGCCGGATAGCGTTCCGTTTTCGCGGGTAGATCCTCAAAGGGACGAAGATAAAAGCCTCCCTTCATCGGCGGCAGCTCATAATTCGACAAAAGATCCTCGATGCTCTGGGAAAGCAGCGTTTCGGCGGCATGAAAGCGTTCTTCGGCGGCAGGCGCGTCAAGCAGAATGAGCATCCCCTCGATATAGTCGAGCAGACAATCGCCATCCTCGTAGATGAGCGGAAGATACTTGTCGGCGAAGGGCATGTCCATCCCGTTTTCGACAATGGTCAATTCTCCGCTCAAGATTTCCGCAGCACGATGGTACCGTTCGTCCGCGCCCTCCATCTTGCCAATGCGCTTGATCTGACGCCGGATCAGGGAGGCAAGCTCGCAACGCTTCTCCTTGTCGAGCAATATCTCTCTGGCGGGCGGCAGGATCACGCCGGAATCCACCTGTTCCGTGAATCGTTGTGTCTGCGAATCAAAGTGTCCGAGTCTGTCGATCTCATCGCCGAACAGCTCCATACGGATGGGTTCCCCACTTGGCGGATACACATCGACGATTCCACCGCGGATGGCAAACTGTCCCGGTCCCTCCACCAGTTCCTCCCGCGTGTATCCGGCAGCGATCAGCTTTTCCGCAAGCACCGTGGTATCGATGGCGGTGGAGGTATCGATACACTGTGTGTACGCGCCGAGAAGTGCAGGAGGGATCGTCAATTGCAGCAATGCTTCCACAGTCGTACAGACCACCTCCGGCACGTTCTCCACCGCATATGCACCGGTCGCGAGCCCATATAGTGCAGAAAGCACCGAAAGCCTCTCATTTTCAAAATCATGAGAAGCGGTCATATTGTTAAAATTGTATTCTCTTGCCGGGTAAAACGCGGTGCGTAGTCCGGCGGCTGCCAGAAGATCCCGGATCTCGGCAGCTTTTTTCGGATCGGCGCATACAATGATGATGGGATCATCGGCATCGCGGAAATCCGTACAGAGCGTCTCCAGAAACAGAGCCTCCGCGCCTTCCGTAAGACCGCTGACCGCGTACGGCTTATATCGTCCGCGCTGCGGTGTTCGCAGACTGCCGACCAGTCCCGTATACTCCCGACTGCGCCGAAAAATATTCTGTAGGATGGCAGTGTTCATTTGCTTTCCTCTGTGTTTCCGCTCGACGGTGCGGGACGTGTTTTCTCCTTTGGCTTTACGTCCGGCTTCATACCGTTGCAGCGACCCATCGCATCGTCGAATTTGCCCTGTAGGATGAGACAGATCCCGTCATATGCGGCTTCCAGGCAGGGATAGAGCTTCTTGCAGTCGTCGTCGGACAGCTTGCCAAGTACCCAATCCGCCATGTCATATTCCTTATTCGGCTTCTCTCCCACACCCAGACGGATGCGCGGAAACCGATCGCTCTCCAATTGATAGATGATGTTCTTCAGTCCGTTGTGTCCGCCGTCGGTTCCTGTGCGGCGCACACGCATTCTGCCCGGTGCCAGATACACGTCGTCTACCAGAACGATGATCTTTTCAGGCGGGATTTTGTAGTACTGCGCCGCTTCCCGCACTGCCTCGCCGGAGAGATTCATGTAGGTCTGCGGCTTCATGAGCAGTACCGTCTTTCCCGCAAGCGTCCCGCTGCCGCACAATGCACGAAACCGGGAACGCATACAGGAAATGCCCGTTTTCTGTGACAGATAATCGATTGCCATGAATCCGGCGTTGTGTCTGGTGCGTGCGTATTCCGCGCCCGGATTTCCCAGTCCGCAGATCAGGTATTCCGGTGCACCCGTTGTTTGCTGCGGTTCCTTCGCAATCTGCCGGAACAGCTCCATGATGTCGCTCATATCGTACCCCTCCGTCACCCCCCAATAGCACAAAAAGCCCGTTTGTCACGGGAGGGGAGTCGTTCATATCGTTTTATACTCCCATATGATACCCGAAACAGGCAAAAAAATCAAGGGCTTTCGGCACACATTTCGGATTTTTACAATTTCTTCACGTTTTTCCTTCGCATAGATACTCTAATTGTTCCAATCTTTGTAAATTGTTCCAATCTTTGTCGCTGCTCTCACATGTACCACTTTCCATCCAAGATACGGAAAACAGCATGAACGCATGAAATATTCCAATATGTAAAGCGAAATTTTGTGTGCTCTGCTATATTCGTAAAATAGAATGTACCCAAATGCAAATCATTTGCAAAAGGTAAGAAAATTCCTGAAATAGCCCTTGCCTTTTTCGGGATTTTATGGTACACTATAGAAAGAGTACGTCTGAAAAAGATGTAAGCACTATCCCATCGGAAGGGGATATTCCAAACAGGAAAGGACTTGTATTCCATGAATTCTTCTTTTTACGATATTCTCAGCCACTTTGATATCGATGTCGAGCCTACCGCGTATGGCAACGGTCACATCAACGACACGTATATCGTACCCGCACAGCCCGCCTATATCTTGCAGCGGATCAATAAGAAGGTCTTTACCAATCCGCCGGCAGTGATGGAGAATATCGAGGGCGTCACCGCTTTTCTGCGCAAAAAGATCATCGCTCAGGGCGGAGATCCGGAAAGAGAGACGCTGAACCTGATCCCAACGAAGGACGGCAAGCCGTATTACCACCACACCGACGATGAATATTATCGGATGTATAAGTTCATCACACACGCCAAGTCCTACGATCTGGTCGAGAACAACGATCAGCTGTACAATGCGGCGCGTGCGTTCGGTAAATTCCAGAATATGCTCGCGGATTATCCGGCGGAAAAGCTCCATGAGACGATCGTGGACTTCCACAACACACGGGTTCGTTTCGCCAACTTCAAGAAAGCTGTGGAGGACAATCTGGCAGGTCGCCGCGACTCCGTGAAGGAAGAGATCCAGTTCGTTCTGGACAGAGAGAACGACTGCGGCGTGATCGTGGACGCACTGGCAAACGGTGAAATCCCGCTCCGCGTCACCCACAATGACACCAAGCTCAACAACGTAATGCTCGATGAAACGACGGGCGAGGGCGTATGCGTGATCGACCTGGATACCGTTATGCCCGGCTCCCTCCTCTATGACTACGGCGACGCACTCCGTTTCGGCGGTTCCAGTGGCGCAGAGGATGAAAAGGATCTGTCGAAAATCTGGTTCGATCTCGATAAATTTGAAGCGTTCACCAAGGGCTTCCTGGAGGTTCTGCCGTCCATCACCGATCGCGAAATTGCACTTCTGCCCTTCTCCATCAAGCTCATGACCTTTGAATGCGGTTCCCGGTTCCTTGCGGATTACCTGAATGGTGACACGTATTTCAAGATCCACTACCCGGAACACAATCACGTCCGCTGCCACACCCAGTTCAAGCTGGTCGCCGATATGGAAGACAAGATGGACGAGATGAACGCCATTGTCCACCGGATCGCCGGTCGGTAACAACGCTGTGCGTCTGCGGATCCCGATAAACGTTTTTATACCCGTGACAACGCCTGACAGATCCCATCGGGCGTTGTCTCTTTTTTTACAGTTAACTAATAAATAGTTTTCGTAGTTTTGCGTTTTTTACAAAAAAAGCAGAGAAACCATTTACTTTTTGGCTCGTCTATGCTATAATACCTCTGTAAACATGAAATCAAAAGCCTTGGAGGTATTATATATGAAACGCATCACAACGACCGCTCTGCTTCTTGCCATGCTTTTGTCCCTATATGGCTGCGGCGGCGGTGAGAATCCGGAGAAGGAAAACGTCGATACAGACAATACGACCACACAGACAGAGTCCACGGAAACCGAGACCGAAACCGAGGATCTGTTTGCCGCATACCGCAGCATCGATCTGGGCGGGCGCACCGTACATATTTCCGTCAGCTCCAACATTTCCGAGGGCGGCGGCGGTATGCCCTCCTCTTATCCGTATATCGCAGGACCGGAGGAAATGACCGGCGAGGCGGTTGCGGACAGCGTATACATGAGGAACCAGAACGTGGAGGAGCTGCTCAACTGCAAGCTCGAACACATCGCGCTGGATCTCGAATTTGACAAGGTACAGCCGTATATTGAAAACATGGTCATCTCCGGCGATACCGCGATCGACTACTATGTGAACGACCAGCTCGGTCTTCTGCACTGCGGCCTCAAGGGTTACCTTCTCGACCTGAATAAAAAAGAGAATTTCACCGATTACTACTTCGACTTCGCATCCGGTGCGTATTACTACGACTATATGCGCGGTCTTTCCATCGGTAAAAAACAATTTATCATGACCGGTCCCTACTTCATCGATACGCTCCGTGCCGCACATGTTCTGTACATGAACAAGAACATCTACGCGGATCTGTACGGCGATGAGAACGGTCTGTATGAAATCGTCAAGGAAAACAAATGGACGCTCGATATGCTCAACACGCTGGTGGAGGAGGCATATCAGGATCTCAACGGCGACGGAAACGTGGACGACGGCGACCGCTATGGCATCTCCGTGCACAGCAAAACCTGGTCCATGCCGTACTACGCCATTTACTACAGCACCGACGCACATGTAGTTGAATTTGACGACAAGAACATTCCCTTCATTTCCGAATCCAATCTGGAACGGATCAGCATGGCGACGGATAAGCTCATCCGCCTTCATCAGTGCAAGGGTACCTATAAACTGACGTCTGTGGCAGAGAGTCTGCAGAAATTCGTGGACGGGCAGTCGCTGTTCACCATGTTCCAGAAGATCGGCGATATGGAGCAATCCTCTATCCGCGAATTTGACGGCATGGGCATGATCCCGTATCCGCTCCTCGACGAAACGCAGGATCATTACCGCACGCTCATCCACGATACCGCCGAGATGGGCGCCGTGCCGATCACCTCTGCCGGAGAAGCCGCTGCCGCTGTCAGTGCCGTGGTGCAGGTGCTCTCCACCGATGCTGCCCAGAACATGGTCTCTCTTTACTACGATACCGCTCTGAAATCCAAGTATGCGCAGGATTCCTACACCGCGGAAATGCTCGACATCGTGTCCGCAGGCATCACGGCTCCGTTTGAATTCGCTTATGAGTTTGGAATCGGCAACGACTCCTATCTCAACACCATCTCGTTCATGCCGGTTGCGGATTCCATCACCAAGGGCACCAACATAACAGCCTCCTCCTTTGCCAAGAAACTCCCCCGCGCGCAGGAAAAACTGGCGGAGCTTGTTCGAATCTATACGGAGGAATAAAACATACCTCATCAAAGGAGTGACACTCAGTATGCATAAAACCTTTCGTACCCTGACAATCGGCAACAGCTTTTCCCAGGACGCGCTTGCCTATGTCCATCAGATCGCACGGGCAGCCGGCATCGATTGGGAGGCGAACAATCTCTATATTCCAGGTTGCCCGATTGACGCGCATCACCGGAATTATCTGGCAAACGCGGCGGCATACAGTCTGGAAACAAACGGAAAAACGACCGGGCGCATGGTATCGATCAACGAAATGCTCGCGGACGGTACCTACGATGCCGTCACCACACAGCAGGCAAGCCATTTTTCCGGAATGCCGGACACCTATGCCCTGCTG
>USGH01000153.1 GCA_900554225.1 uncultured Eubacteriales bacterium
GAAGCCTACGCAGACTTCAAAAAGCTCGATATCGGCGACATCATCGGTGTGACCGGCACCGTCTTCAAGACAAAGACCGGTGAAACCTCCCTCCACGCCACAGGAATCACGCTCCTCTCCAAGAGCCTGCAGCCGCTGCCGGAAAAATTCCATGGTCTGACCAATGTGGACACCCGGTACCGGCAGAGATACGTGGACCTCATCACCAATCCGGACAGCCGCGATGTATTCATCAAGCGTTCCCGCATCATCTCCACCAACCGGAAGCGGCTGAGCGTCGGCGGTCTGGAGCGGGTCTATGAAAACGGCAGAGTAATCCGCAACGAAGGACTGGATACGCGCCACAATCCGGAATTCACCCTCATGGAGCTGTATCAGGCATATACGGACTACCACGGCATGATGGATCTGACCGAAAATATGTACCGCTATGTGGCAAAGGAAGTGCTTGGCACCACGACCATCACATATAACGGCGTTGAAATGGATCTTGGCAAGCCGTTTGCCAGAATCACGATAGTGGATGCCGTCAAGCAGTATTCCGGCGTCGATTTTCACGAGATCCACACGCTGGAGGAAGCCAGAGCCGCAGCAGACGCGCATCACGTGGCATACGAGGAGCGGCACAAGAAGGGCGACATCCTCAACCTGTTCTTTGAAGCCTTTGTTGAGGAACATCTCATTCAGCCGACGTTCGTCATGGATCACCCCGTGGAGATCTCCCCGCTGACGAAGCGCAAGCCGGAGGATCCCGACTATGTGGAACGGTTCGAGTTCTTCATGAACGGCTGGGAAATGGCAAACGCATATTCCGAGCTGAACGATCCGATCGATCAGAGAGCCCGTTTTGCCGCGCAGGAGGAACAGTTTGCGTCCGGCGACGAGGAAGCGAACCACACCGATGAGGACTTCCTGAACGCGCTGGAAATCGGTATGCCTCCGACAGGCGGTATCGGCTATGGCATCGACCGGATGTGCATGCTCCTCACCGACTCCGCAGCAATCCGGGACGTGCTGCTCTTCCCGACCATGAAGCCGCTCGATTCCGACAAGAAGTGTGCCAAGGAAGTTTCGGCTCCTGCGGCGGCTACTCAGGCGGCTCCTGAAGCCTCCGAAAAAATTGATTTTTCCAATGTGGAGATCGAGCCGCTGTTCCAGGATTTCGTGGATTTTGACACCTTTGCCAAGTCCGATTTCCGTGCCGTGAAGGTCAAGGAATGCGAAGCCGTGAAGAAGTCCAAAAAGCTCTTAAAGTTCGTTTTGGACGACGGAACCGGCGTAGATCGGGTCATTTTGAGTGGTATTCACGACTATTACGAGCCGGAAGAGCTGGTGGGCAAGACCTGCATCGCCATCACCAACCTGCCCCCCAGACCCATGATGGGCATTGATTCCTGCGGTATGCTCATCTCCGCCGTGCATCACGAAAACGGCGAAGAAAAGTTGCATCTGCTGATGGTTGATCCCCATATTCCGGCAGGCGCAAAGCTATACTGATCACGCAAACGCCTATTGCAGACAGCCCTTGCAGTTCACAATTCTGCAAGGGTTTTGCTTTTTCAAAGCCTGCAATATCTTGTCAAATCGTGCCGCTTATGCTATACTATAGAAAAGAAAACCAGCAGGAGGCATGGATATGCTTACAAAACTGATCCGCACGCAGACCGCCAAACAGGAGGCACAGCTTGAAAACTGGCTGAAAACGCGCACGGAGACGATCCCGTTCCCCGCGGACGTGCGCCTATACGAAAATCTCGATTATATGGGTGATGGGCAGATGTGCCATCGCATGGATGTGTTTGTACCGGCAGATCACACGGACGCACTGCCGCTTGTAATCGATCTCCACGGCGGTGGCTTTTTACTCGGAAAAAAGGAAGCAAATCGACTTTTCTGTGCGGATCTCTGCAAAAGGGGCTACGTTGTGTTCTGCCCGGAATATCCGCTCTGTCCGGATGCAACCGTTTTTGCCATTCTCCGCACGCTACAGTCTGCCATCGACAAAATCTGCGCAACAGCTCCGGAATACGGCGGTGATCCGGCAAGGCTATATCTCTGCGGCGACAGTGCCGGGGCATGGCTGTGCGTATATCTTGCCGCAATGGAAGCCTGCCCGGAGCTTGCCAATGCCGCCACGATGCAAACAGTGACCAATCATCCTATCCGCGCCATCGGACTCCAAAGCGGAATGTTCTACACGCGCAGGCTGGACAAAATCGGACTGTTTCTGCCGGGAATGATCTATGGAAAGCACTGGCATCGTCACCCGTTTTCACCATATATGGATCCCGAAAATCCTGCGCTGCTCCATGCCCTGCCGCCGACATATCTTGTGACCGCCTATGGGGATTTTCTCCGCCACTACAGTCGGGATTTTGCCAAAGCCCTCGATCACGCCGGAATCCCGCACCGTTTTTGCGACATCACTGCCGATGTAAAGCTGCCCCATGCCTTTCCTGCCATGCTGCCGGAGAATCCGTATGCCCAGAAAGCCAATGCGGAAATGGCACAGTTTTTCGCTGCTCAGGAATAAACCGCTGCTGCACCGGATCGCTACAGAGCTGCCGATCCGTTCCGCTGCATCGACGGCGTTTTTCCAGACACAAGCGCGCCCGTATGGGATCCTTCTTCCCGCACGGACGCGCTTGTTATGATTTTGTCATTCCCACCTGCCGAACGTGCGATAGACCTCCTCGAACCAGGGCTCCTCACACGGGATCGGACGGACCGGATCAAATTGGCTTGTACTGGATGGCAGCGCATCCGGTCGGATCGTCACCGTGGTCGGCTCCACTTTATCAGAATGTGCGGTATCGGTCGTCCCATTGCCATCGATCAGGTATGACCCGCGCGAATGACCGCCATCCGAGATATACGAGAGCATCGCGGACAAAACGGCGTATCGCGTGATCAGCGTATCGTAATGGATCGCCAGCACGCGGAGTGCAAACACATCGGCTGCCTTATAGATATGGAAGAAATCGCGAATCGCCACGGCGGTTTTGTCGCGCAGGGATCGTATCCCGCCTGTATCCCGCAAAAACGCGGCGCAGCGATCCGTCTCCTCCCCCCATTTCGCCATTTCCGCACGTACCTGTGCTTCCAGCATTCCATCCGGTGCGAGCAATCCGGCAAATCGGCGGGACAACGGCATGGCAATAGACGAACATTCTTTGGGCAGATCACGATACGCATAGGCAGCCCGTTCCACGGCACGACGGGAGCTGACCTGCGTATTGTTGAGCGCACTGCCGCCCGGTCGCCGGATTCCGAACACACCGGATACCTCACCGCACGGGAAGAAACGGCGCAGGGTCGGACTTTCGTACCAGATGTCACACTCCAGTCCACCGTTCATATGCTGTGCACAGACGCCAATCTCCAATGGCTCCGTTTCCAGATCGATCCCGTGGTCGAGATAAAGCCGATACGCCTTTTCGTTCATGGCGCGCAGACGCAGGATCGGCGTATCCGCAAGCGCACCGCTGTTTTGGAGATACGTGTACGCTTCTTCCCCGATAGACGCCGCGCACATCCCGATCCCGTCCGGATTCACGCGGAAATCCATCCACACCCGGCGACCACGGCTTGTCTCCCGAAAGACCGCCATATCCACCAGTGCGGAGCGGGCGGGAGAGGTCAGCTTTTCCGGAGAGAACGGCCACTCGTATCCCTTGCGGAATACCGCCTGTGCCGCTTGTTCCCGGCTGCCGAACGATTCCGGCAGAAATTCCCGTGCATCCCCACCGTCTGCGTCTGTGGAGATGTACCGCGGGATCACCTGCTGATAGGAGCCGGATACATTCCAGCGAAACTTGAGCGACGCTGTGCCGTACTGAAACTCCGTCAGATTCGTACCGCGCGCACCGGCATAGAACGGGGTACCGGACGATCCGGTCTGGCTTTCGGGATAGACGCTTTTGTGATAGAGTGCGCTCGGCCCGCCTGTTGCCCAAAGGATCGCCGGGGAGAGAAAAACGCACAGTCCCGCCGGATTCTCCGCAGTGACACGGCACGGCGCGATACAGACGATCCCCATTGCCTCCCGTTTTCCATCTCGTTCCCGGGTCAGAATCTCGATGGCGCGGTATCCATCCCACCCGCGTACACCGGCTGCTCGCGCCGCGGCTTCCAGCTTTTCCGTCATCACGCGGGAGGTCAGCGGTCCCAGAGAGGTGGCACGGCATTTCTCGTCGTGATCGGTCCGGTAGCCGGTGTATTCGCCGTAACGGTCATGCGGGAACGGAACGCCGAGGGACACCAGCCGGAAGAACGCCGCCAGAGATCCGCACGCTTCGGTCAGGCAGAGATCTCCGTGCATCGCGCCGCAGGAAAAATAGTCCTGTGCCATCTCCATCGCACTGTCCGATCGGAGCGCGGCTGTGGACTGCTTATAATATGTCTGTTTATCCGATCCTGTGTTGCGCGAGGTTCCCATGCACACCCCCTCCGTCACGAGATACACCGGCTCCAGTCCCGCCATAACCGCGAGATGCGCACCGTTCCATGCCGCAGCCCCACTGCCGACACACAAAAAGCCGCATCTTTCCACCGGGATCGCGCCCGACTGCATTACGGTATCCTGTACCATTTCCATATTCCCCTCATTTCTGCCGATCTTCCACCCATCGGTCCGCGTTTTCTATGCCCATAGTATAGCATATCCGCACACGGTTTGTAAAGAGCAGGCGGGAATTTTCCCCTATTGCAGCAAAGCGTGTCCCCCCATGCACCGGGCATGGCAGAGGAAAAGCACTCCCGCAATCCCGAAAATTCCCTATCTATCACCGGCAGCTCTTTGCTGTTGCATTTGCACAATATCGACCAGGTGTATTGGAAATCTGTCATATGATCATACAGATTCCGGCGCGCAACGTTAAAGATTTTTCGGAATGTTAAAATTTGGTCCGTTTCTATTGACATTATATCTCCCGTGATGTATAATGAATATGGATAAAAAGGGATTTTCTCCGTATCCACACGGTGTCGTCACATACAGCGCACACTCGGTGAACGCCCCGTGCAATACGACAAGGTCCCGATCATTCATGCGTTTTAAGGAGGATAACATGAAAAAGAGCATCCGCATCCTGTGCGCCGCCTTTGCAGCGATCATGACACTTGCGACCGGCGTATCCGCAGGCGTTCCTGTGCGCGGCAACGATTCAATGAAGCTGGACAACACCACGTATCTCCCAGCCGGAAGTGAAGAGGTCTGCGACAGCTACAATCCCTATTACAACTATCTGGACAGCTACTACGGCAAGAATTACACATGCACCTGTCCCTATTGCAGCGGCACCAATACGTCCGGCTACGTGTATGTGAACGGCCGGTACTACAAGGCGACCGATTACTACGCGAATGTGCAGGTTTCCGCCACCTCGGATCCTGTGAAGCACGACAACGGCACCGTGGAGCATCAGAACCGCATCCCGCAGTCCGTGATCAAGAGAGGCACCACGGACATCAACAAGGGCGAAGGCATCAAGGATCCTACGATCCAGGACGCTGCTGTAGACTGCTACTACTACAACCCGATCTTCATCGCCGGTGCCAAATACTACCCGGCAAGCGAGATCAATGTAAACAAGTTCTTTGAAAAGAACACGTATATGCTGAATCTGAAGTCCGGAGAAGTGCAGCTGTTCGAAACCGGCTATAAGATGTACAGCTCCGACAGCAATGTCGCACTCTGCTACAACGACGGCAAGAATCAGGTTCTTGAAGCCAAGAATCCGGGTCTGACCTACGTATACCTCTATACCAGCGGCGGCGTTCCGTTCCTGCGTCTGGAGGTTCTCGTATCCGGCACCGCATACAACACGCAGAGAGGTCTTCTTGACGTGATCCCGGGCAGCTGGAAGCTCGACGGCTACGGCTCCTCCACCACGCTGGATGTCTGGGCGGATCAGAAGTATGACGACATCACCCTTGCTGTGGTATTCGGCAGCGCATATATCGAAAACGGCAAGGTCACGGCAACGGGCGACGGTCCGATCGTAGTCAGAGCATACTCCAAGTCGAAGCCGGAAATCCAGGGCTATGCGGTTCTGTATGCCGGTTCCTACACAAGCGCGATCTACAACGATTCCTGTACCAGAAACAATCAGGGTGTATCCTGTGGTTACTGGAACGGCAATCTCTGGGCAGATTCGTCCTACACCGTCTGCGGCTGGGTCATCGTCGGCTCTTCCTATATCCCGGTAATTGAAAAGACCTCCATGACCACCTCGTTCCCGAAGACGAACATCACCAATTCCTATCTCCGCTTCTACGCCGATCTCCGTCTGCTCGTCAACCAGTGCTATGGCGATTACGATGTGATCTACGCGTACCTGAGACAGTGCCAGCAGAACAACGCCAAGGATTACTGCGACCTCTACAACAAGGCATTCGCAGAGATCCTGCGCAATCTCGACAAATACGGCGACTACTACTTCTGGCAGCTCACGAAATAAGCATTTTTCCGCAAGCCACACGACCTGTCCGACACTTCTCTGCCGGACAGGTTTTTTGTGGTTTTTTCTCGAACAACTTTTG